>CADCOX010000369.1 GCA_902803195.1 uncultured Bacteroidales bacterium | reverse complement strand
GCACGCGTTTTCAAGCATCCCGGGCTGCTCCATACCCGCGAATCCATTGAACGTACGCGCCAGTGGGTTGTACACCAGAACCCCGTAGCAATGGGGTCTTACAAAAAACTCATTGCCGACCCGAAATCTTCAGCCGACTACCGCATGGCAGGGCCGTTCGAAACGATTGCTCGCGATGGTGAGCACCGTCGTACTAAGGGCCCCAGTGAGAACGACTTTCTGGCCGCTTACTACAATGCCTTGTGCTATATTATCACGCGTGACGAGGCACATGCGGCCACTGCTCTCTCTATCATCCGCGCCTATGCCGACCGCCTGCAGGCCATCGATGGTCACGACGCTCCACTCTGTGCTGGCCTGCAGGGCTTCATCTTTTTGAATGCCTGCGAGTTGTTGCGATATGAGTATCCCGCTTGGACGAAGGCCGACACGCGTGCCACCGAGTCAATGCTGCGCCGTGCATTTCTGCCCGTGCTCGACGAATTCGACCACCGTTCGCCCTACGCCAACGGCAATTGGGGTGCTGCCGTCAACAAGATGCGTTTGGCTTTGGCTGTTTACACCAACGATGTCAAGCAGTACAACCGCGCCATCGCCTACTATCGCCAAGGTCATGACAATGGCTCGCTGCCTAACTATATCGCCTCGACGGGGCAGTGCCAGGAGAGCGGGCGCGATCAAGCACATGTCATGCTGGGTTTGGGCCAACTGGCCGAGACTTGTGAAGTGGCATGGAGTCAGGGCGACGATCTTTATGCCGATCTCGATAATCGTCTGATGAGGGGCTACGAATATACATCGCGTGCTAACCTCGGTTTGTCCGTGCCTTTCACCACTTGGAATGATCTCACGGGCAAGTATTCGCGTTGGACTGTGTTGGCAGAAGGTGCTCTCGGACAGTGGCGTGCCGTCTTCGAGATAGCCTATAATCACTACGTCGGGCGTCGTCACCTCGAGATGCCCGCTACCAGCCTTGTCCTTGGCCATTATGTCCGTCCCGAGGGGGCGGGCTTCACTTGCGACAACCCGGGCTTCGGGTCTCTGCTCTTCTACCAAGGTACGGATGTTGACGCTTTCACGGCCGTGCCTGTACCTATCACCTATCAAATGAATCGTCGCCGCCTTTACGATGCTGCCACCGAGCCCATTGTGCGTTTAGACATTGAGCCTGACAATCGTTCTTCTGGTGAGCCGCTGCTCAGTCTTGTCCGCACCGTAGATTGTTGGCCCGAGTACTGGGATCTCAAGCCTGTCAGGCACGAGGGCAACACCTATGAGTATGAGCCTCGAGGTGCCCACTCTCGCAATGGCTACGCCTTCGCCGACGGTGAGGTGCCCACGACATTCCTTGTGCGTCAGCCTGCAGGACTGCCTGCTTTCGTCGATGGCGGGGTATCTGCGCTCACTCCACCGCCCGTTAGTTTCAGTCCGCTACCTGAGAAGGATGCTCCAGCCTTGTCGACAGATTACACCGTCGAGGTTCGCAGTGCCACTGCGGCTGATGATGCATGGACGATGATTCCCGTTCTGGCTTGCAACGTTGACACGCGCCGTGTGCAGCGGGCCGCCTTCGCTGAGTTTGATATGGCCGAGCCCGTCGTCGTACGAATTACCAATCACCGTGCTGAACAGGCTGCTCCTGTCGATGTGCGACCTCACTCACGAGGACTCAGGGCCGAACGGATGAACGACAGTGTTGTGTGTCTGCGTCTCCAACGCCCAGAATACTTGAGCATAGAATTCGGTGGCGAACGCTTACACAACCTCCATCTTCTGGTGAATGCTCCTCTCACGGAGCACCACTCGCCAGCCGAGCCCAAGGCCATCGACTGGGTAGCGCCCAATTCACAAGATGTCTTCGTCGAGGGCGCACGCCTTATCTACTTCGGACCAGGTGTTCATAAGCCGAAGGACTTGCCCAGCGAAGAGATAAAGATTCCATCCAACTGCACCGTCTATCTCGCTCCAGGCGCCATCGTCAAGGCTCGCCTCATTGTGGATAGGGCCGAGAACGTACGCATCGTCGGACGTGGAATCCTCGATCATCCTTTGCGCGGCATCGAGATTACCTATTCCAAGAACGTGCTCGTTGATGGCATCACT
>CADCOX010000368.1 GCA_902803195.1 uncultured Bacteroidales bacterium | reverse complement strand
TAGGTGTATTTTCTTTGCAATTTGTTCGGCTGTCTGCCATAAAAAGTGTAACTTTGCAGCCGATTTGACTAAAACAATAATAAAATGAAAGATAAGATAGCAACGCCTATTGCACGCGAGGTGGTCGATGGACTCATCGCGCAGTTGGGCATTCAGGACTTCGCCAAGGCCACTATTCGTGAGGTGAAGCAGGTGGCCGCTATGGCTGAAAAGCAGAGCGGCAAAGAGTTCATCAAGATGGAGATGGGCATCCCAGGTTTGCCTGCCGCACGTGTGGGCGTAGAGGCTCAGGTGAAAGCTCTGCAAGCTGGCATCGCCCATTCCTATCCCGACATACAAGGTCTGCCGGAGTTGAAACGCGAGGCTTCGCGGTTCGTGAAGGCGTTCATCGGCGTGGACATTGCGGCCGAAGGCTGTGTGCCCGTCAGCGGGAGCATGCAGGGCACTTTCGCCTCTTTCCTGACCTGCTCGCAGGCCGACAAACGGAAGGATACGGTGCTGTTTATCGACCCGGGTTTCCCCGTGCAGAAGATGCAACTGCAGGTGCAAGGCGTGCGCTACGAGACATTCGATGTCTACGACTATCGTGGCTCCCGACTGCGCGCTAAGCTGGAGAGCTATTTGGAACAGGGACGTATCTGTGCCATCGTCTACAGCAACCCCAACAACCCAGCTTGGATCTGCCTGACGGAAGAGGAATTGCAGGTGATAGGCGAGTTGGCTACGCAGTACGACGCCATCGTCATGGAGGATCTGGCTTACTTCGCTATGGACTTCCGCGAGGACTTGAGTGTGCCCTTCGAACCTCCCTATCAGCCCACCGTGGCCCGCTACACGGACAACTACATGCTGCTCATCAGCGGCTCGAAGGCGTTCTCCTATGCCGGCGAGCGCATCGGAGTGGTCTGCATCAGTGACAGCTTGTTCCATCGCCACTTTGACGATCTCGGTGCGCGCTACGAGGGTCTGCCCTTCGGCCTCGTCTTTTCGACTCGCATGTTGTATGCCCTCTCTTCTGGCACTAGCCACTCGGCACAGTATGCACTGGCAGCGATGTTCCGCGCAGCCTCCGACGGCGAGTACCGCTTCCGCGATGAGGTGAAGGTCTACGGCGAGCGTGCCCGCAAGCTGAAGGAAATCTTCATTCGCCACGGGTTCCATATCGTCTATGACCGTGACTTGGACCGCCCTGTGGCCGATGGTTTTTACTTCACTATTGGCTATCAGGGGATGACCAGCGGCGAGCTCGCGCGCGAACTGATGTATTATGGCGTCTCCGCCATCTGCCTCATCACGACGGGTTCCCATCAGGAGGGCCTCCGCGTATGCACCTCGTTCATCGAGGACCATCAGTACGACGAACTCGACCGCCGCATGGCCATCTTCGAGGAGAATAACGCCGAGTAATTTACGATTTACCATCTACCATTTACGATTCACCATTTTGGGCATTAACGAGGCAATTATTGCCATTGAACCTAAAACCCCATAAGAGCGTCGGAACGGCCTTAATCACTCGATAGCGCTCGGCGATTCTGTCGCCGAGTAAAGCTAAGTCAACTGCTATATCTGATTCCCTTTACGATTAGGGATTTATCCTATCACATTTCATATTTATTATCACCAACAACCCAAACCAAATGAAACGAAAAACGTTTTTCGCTAAGGCAACGCTGGCAGTGGCATTAGCCATCTTCAGCAGCACGGCGGCGATGGGACAACAACCAGCAGCCGCACCTCAGGACACCACTGACTGGAAGCAAGAGCTGGCCAGTCGCATCCAACTCCATGGCTATGCTCAAGGCGGCTACACCCTCAGCCACCACGATGGGCAGACCACCAACACGTTCGACATCAAACGTGTCCTCTTCTGGGCCAACGCCCGCATCACCGACCGTTGGTCGTTCCTCTTCATGCACGACTTCTCGAGTGTCGTACAGGAATTCTACACCGACTACCGACTGACCAAGAACAAGGCTTTGACCGTCCGCCTAGGTCAGTTCAAGAATGGGTTGTCACTCGAGAACCCCCTCTCCCCAACATCCATGGAGGCCATCGACGTCTACTCCGAGGCCGTTACGTTCCTGACGGGTTGCGGCAGCGACCCTCTACTGGGCGTGCAGTATGGTCGTGACCTTGGCCTCTCGCTCTTCGGTCAGACCGACGACGGACGTCTGCACTATGAGCTTCAAGTGATGAATGGACAGGGCATCAACCGCAAGGACGGCAACAATACGAAGGACTTTATCGGCCGCTTGGAGTTCAGCCCAGCCAAGGGACTGAACCTTGTTGCTACGGGACAGATAGGGCGCGGACATGCCGTTGCACCTTCGCTCTACAACCCAGACATCCAGGCTGGCGACAACTATAAGCGCAACCGTTGGACCGTGGGCGCCGACTACAAGTCGAAGGCTTTCAAAGTCCACGGCGAGTACCTCGAAGGCTATGACGGCAAGGCCGTCAGCCGTGGGGCCTACCTCACGGGTTCAGTTCCTCTGGGCACACCCAAGGTGGAGTTCGTAGGCAGCTATGACTTCTTTAATTTCAATACAACGCTGGGATTGGACCAGCACAAGGCCATCGCAGGCTTGCAGTACTGGTTCTACGGCAAGTGCCGTCTGCAGTTGCAGTACGTCTACAAGAGTGCTTACGTCGCTGGCGGGCAGTTCGTCCACGGCGACCATCACGCCCTGATGTGCCAGATGCAGGTTAGGTTTAATTGAGGAACTCCCTCCTCGTTCCCTTTTAGGGAGAGGACAATTACCTTCAAGTTAAGAAAATAACTATTCATCCCTTAATAAATGTATCCCTCCACGTTGCCTCTCGAATACATTCCATTCTCTCCCTTCTTGAAGAAACAAGCGTTTCTTCGAACCGAGCGTAAGGGGAGCGGGGAGGGGATTTACTTATGTTTATCAAAGTTCTCCTGACCATCATCTTCCTGGTCGTGATGGTAGGCGTGGGAGTCTACTCCCGCAAGCAGGCCAGTTCGGTCGACGGCTTCGTGCTGGGCGGCCGCTCCGTAGGTCCGTGGTTGACGGCTTTTGCCTACGGCACTTCGTATTTTTCGGCAGTCGTCTTTGTCGGCTATGCCGGTCAGTTCGGTTGGAAATACGGCCTATCGGCCACGTGGATTGGAGTGGGCAACGCCGTCATCGGTTCGCTGTTGGCCTGGCTCCTGTTGGGACGCCGCACAAAGTTGATGACGCAGCACATCGAGAGCCGC
>CADCOX010000367.1 GCA_902803195.1 uncultured Bacteroidales bacterium | reverse complement strand
CTGCTGTGAGTTTTTGTTCGATTTGCATACCTTATAAATAATAAAAATTGATTTCGGCTGCAAAGGTAAGCATTTTTATGGACTTACGCCCTACGATTTACGTTTTTTAGTGGAAAGCGTCCTTCTTTTAGTCCCCTCGACCACTCCTCAAGGAAAAGGGGTACGGTCAGCAACAAAAAAACCTTAAGGCCTTAGCCCTAAGGTTCTGTAATGTGAAAAAGAGTTGTCAGATGATTACTGGATGGCAGCGTCGAGCTCAGCACCAGCCTTGAACTTTGCCAGCTTCTTGGCAGCAATCTCGATAGCCTCACCGCTGCGGGGGTTCACACCCTGACGAGCTTCACGCTCAACAACTGCGAATGTACCGAAACCAATGAGAGCAACCTTCTCACCAGCCTTCAGAGCTTCGGTGATAGCGTCGATTGTTGCGTCGAGAGCCTTCTTGGCATCTACTTTCGTCAAGCCAGCCTTGGCGGCGATGGCATTTGTCAAATCTGTCTTGTTCATAATGAGGTTTTAATAATTGAGTTAAAGAAAAACGTTTCTATCAAAGTAGGAAATGGCTTTTTTGAGCCTATTCTTGTGGCAAATGTAGTTAAAGTTGTGATTCGCACCAAGTTTTTAGGCAAAAAAGACATAAAAAAGATTATTTTTATAGTGAAATAGCCCTAAATCACCACAAAAATACCTACTTTTGCGCTCTCTAAACACTAAAGCTGAGCGTAAAATGCTGAATATGCCCCCTGTAACCAAGAATCTCATCATCATCAATCTGTTGATGTTTCTTGCCAAGATTGTAGCCACACGCTATGGAATCGACTTCGATGACTTGCTCGGTCTACATTTCTTCATGGCGTCTGACTTCCGCCTCTATCAGTTTTTCACCTACATGTTCGTACACGGAGGATGGGAGCACATCTTCTTCAATATGTTTGCCGTATGGATGTTCGGCCGCATCATGGAGCAAGTGATGGGGTCGCAGCGCTTCCTTTTCTACTATATCGTGTGCGGCGTCGGTGCAGGCCTGATGCAAGAGGTGGCACAGTACGGTCAATATGTCTACGAAGGCCTTGCGGCCTACGACAGCGTGAACGTCAGCGGCATGACAATGCCGATGGCTGCCTATCTGAACAATTGGACGACAGTCGGTGCCTCGGGCGCCGTCTATGGCATCCTGCTCAGTTTCGGCATGACCTTCCCCGAGGAGCGTATGTTCATCATACCCATCCCCTTTCCCATCAAGGCGAAGTGGTTCGTGATGGGTTACGCAATCATCGAACTACTGAGTGCCCTCCACAATCCTGGCGACGGCATCGCTCATATGGCGCACCTCGGCGGTATGCTCTTCGGCTTGGCCCTCATCCTCTACTGGCGCCGTCACAACGGTAACGGAGGTCGGGGCGGCCGCTTCTTCGGTGGCGGTGGCGGTTTCGGTGGCTATGACAACTATTTCACTCGCTATGAGGACGTCACGAACACCAATAACCAGCGCCCATCTGTTACCACACGCATCAAGCAGTGGTGGAGCTCGGTAGCCACACGCTTCCGTCGCAAGCCCAAGATGAAGGTGAACGTAGGTCACGGAACGAGCAAGCACGATGCCGACATGCAATGGCGTCGTCAGCAACAAGAACGCGAACAGGAGATAGACCGCATCTTGGCCAAAGTGAAGCAAGGCGGCTACAGCAGCCTGACCGACGAAGAGAAGCGCAAGCTCTTCGAAGCGAGCGAACGATGAAGGTCATTCGCACCATACTAGTCAATCTTTTCGTGGGAGCCAATATCGCAGTCATTCTGCTGATGTGGCTCACTTGTTTGTCCACCTACCTCAATCCGTCGTCGTGGCCGCGCCTGAGCTTGCTATCGCTCACCTTCCCCGTGTTCCTGGCATCCGACCTGGCCTTCATCATCTTTTGGTTGATTTTCAAGGTCCGACGTGTATGGATTCCCATCGTCGGGCTTCTGGCATGCGGCAGCTTTGTCCGCGACTATTTCCCACTCAACCTGCCCTCGTCGCCTACGGGCGATTCGCTCATCGTACTTACCTTTAACGTCCATGGCTTCGGGGGTGCCGAGGCCAACACCCCTGATGGCGGAAACCATATTGTCGATTATGTCCAGGCTTCTCAGGCAGACGTGATCTGCCTTCAGGAATGCCACATGGCGAGATATCGTGATTCCTTGGACCTTAAGTTGCAGGCGCTGGGCTATGAGCACTATCATCACGCCACCGTCAGCTTCTATTCCCGTCTCCCCATCCTGTGGTCCGACAGCCTTGCGCTACCCAGTCGCACCAACAATGGCGTAGTAGCCCATCTGCTCTACGAGGGCGATACCATCTTGCTCATCAACAATCATTTCGAGAGCAATCACTTCACCCTTCCGATGCGCGAGGCCTACATCGATGCCATCAAGCAGTCGACGCATAACGCACCCACCCGCATTATCGGCGACTCGCTGCGCCGTGAGCTCTCACCCATCGTGCGTCTGCTCGCCGAAGCCGCCCCCTATCGGGCCACGCAGGCCGACAGCATCAACAACATAATCCGTCGTTGGGCACCACGGCCCGTCATCCTCTGTGGCGACTTCAACGAGACGCCCATCTCCTACCCCCATCGCCTCCTCACCCATACACTCACGAGCGCCTTCGTTCAGAGCGGCAACGGACTAGGAATCACTTTCCACGCCCGAGGCTTCCCCGTGCGCATCGACCACATCCTGTTCAGTGGCGACGTATGGCGAAGTCATCACACCACCATCGACGACACCTTTAAATACTCCGACCACCTTCCACTTTCCACCATTCTGACACGGAAAACGCCTAAAAAGAGGTAAAAAGCATCGGAAAAGCCAAATATTTGGCCATTTAGCGTCGCAGATACACAAAAAAACTGTATATTTGCGCGCTATTTTGCGGCGATAGGTCTTAAAACGACCGAAAAACGGCCACATCACCCTGAAATTATAACAAACATCAATAACTCAATTATCACAATGCAAAACAAAGGATTTGTAAAAGTTTTCGCAATCCTGTTAGCTCTCGTGTGCATCTTCTACCTGAGCTTCTCCTTCGTGACCAGACACTACGAAGGAAAGGCCGAGAAGATTGCCGCACTGCAAGGCGAGGTAGCAGGACAGCACTATCTGGACTCACTGGCCAACGAGCCGGTCTATTTCGGAGTCTGGACACTCAAAGAATGCCGCGAGATGGGTATTGGCCTCGGCCTTGACCTCAAGGGCGGTATGAACGTCATCCTCGAGGTCTCCGTACCCGACGTCGTGAAGGCGCTGGCCGACCACAAGGAAGACCCCAATTTCAACAAGGCCGTTGAGCAAGCCGCCAAGGAAGCGAAGCAGGGAGAAGGTGATTTCATCTCTCTCTTCGTCAAGGACTACAAGGCTATCGCTCCCAATAGCAATCTGGCCGAGCTCTTTGCTACACAGCAGCTCCGTGGTAAGGTGAACACCAAGAGCACCGACCGCGAGGTGGAGCGCGTGCTACGCGAAGAGGTAAAGGCTGCTATCGACAACTCATTCAACGTCATCCGCACTCGTATCGACCGCTTCGGCGTCGTACAGCCCAACATCCAGGCCCTCGAGGGTCAGGAAGGCCGCATCATGGTCGAACTGCCGGGCATCAAGGAGCCTGAGCGTGTCCGTAAGCTTCTCCAAGGCTCTGCCAACCTCGAGTTCTGGGAGACCTATACGACCACTGAGGCTGTTCCCTTCCTCGTACAGCTCGACAGCAAGCTCGCTGCTGCTGGTGGCGAGGCCGCTGCCGACACCACAGCCACTGAAGCCGAGGCATCAGCCGAGGCAGAAGTCGCTGAGGCTGCTGCCGACACCGCTACTGCCAAGAGTTCCGACGAGGCTCTGGCCAACATCGCCAAGGGTGCTGCCGCCGAGACCGCAGAGGCCAAAGCTGACGCCCAGAGCGCTGCCGCTACCGAGCAGGCTCTCCGTCAGCATCCCCTCCTCGCTCGCCTGCAGGTGATGCAGCAGGACAATGGTGCTTGCGTAGGTTACGCCAACAAGCGCGACATGGACGCCATCAGCGCACTCTTCGAGACACCCGAGGCCAAGGCTATCCTGCCCGCCGACATGAAGCTTCTCTGGGGCGTCAAGGGTATCGACAAGAACGAAGAGGTCTTCGAGCTCTATGCCATCAAGGTCACTGAGCGCAACGGACGTGCTCCCCTCGAAGGTGATGTCGTCACCGATGCCAAGGACGAGTACGACAACAACAGCCGTCCCTGCGTCAGCATGCAGATGAACGTCGAGGGTGCTCGCCGCTGGGCTGCCCTGACCAAGGCCAACGTGCACCGTCCCATCGCCATCGTGCTTGATAACTACGTCTACAGCGCACCTAACGTGCAGAACGAGATCACGGGTGGTAACAGCCAGATTACTGGCCACTTCACCGCTGAGGACACCCGCGACCTGGCCAACGTGCTCAAGTCCGGTAAGATGCCGGCTCCCGCCAACATCGTCAGTGAGGAAATCGTAGGTCCTACCCTCGGTCAGGAGTCCATCCGCCAGGGCTTCATCTCCGTCATCCTCGCCTTCATCGCGCTGATGATTTATATGGTTGCCATGTATGGCTTCCGTCCTGGTATGGTTGCTAACTGCGCCCTGCTGCTCAACCTCTTCTTCACCCTCGGCATCCTGACCAGTTTCCAGGCAGCCCTGACCATGAGCGGTATCGCCGGTATGGTGCTGACCCTCGGTATGGCTGTCGATGCCAACGTGCTTATTTTTGAGCGTACCAAGGAGGAGATGCGCGCCGGCAAGGCTGTACGCCAGGCCATGCAGGCTGGTTACAGCAACGCCTTCAGCGCCATCATCGACTCCAACGTGACGAGTGTCCTCACCGGTATCATCCTCTACTACTTCGGTACAGGCCCCATCCGCGGCTTCGCCACCACCTACATCATCGGTATCGTCATCTCGTTCTTTACCGCTGTTTATCTTACGCGCGTAGTGTTCGACACGATGATGTCCAAGGACAAGTGGCTCGACCTCACCTTCACCACCTCCCTCTCGCGCAAGTTCCTCTCCAACACCAACTTCAACTTCATGGGAGCCTACAAGCGCTCGTTCGCCATCTTCGGCGCCATCGTCGTGTTGGCCATTCTGAGCTGGGCTGTCCGCGGTTTCTCGCGCTCCATCGACTTCACGGGTGGTCGCAACTTCGTGGTCCTCTTCGAGAAGGAAGTGTCGCCTGAGAGCGTACGTCCTCTCTTCGCCGAAGCCTTCCCCGAGTCCAACACCAGCGTCATCGCCCTCGGTACCGAAGGCAAGACCCTTCGCATCTCCACCAACTATCGCATCGACGAGGACGGCATGGAGGTCGACTCCGAGATCGAGCAGAAGCTGTTCGACGTCCTCAAGAAGGGCGGTCAGCTCAGCCCCGACCTCACCGTCGACAACTTCATCAATCGCGACGAGCGTGCCGGTGGCTCCATCATCAGCTCGCAGAAGGTAGGACCGTCCATCGCTGAGAACATCACTCGCGGTGCCATCATCTCGGTCATCCTCGCCCTTATCGTCATCTTCATCTACATCCTCGTGCGTTTCCGCAACGTGGCCTTCTCCGTAGGTGCTATCACCGCTTTGGCCGTCGATACCATCTTCATCCTCGGCATGTACAGCGCTTGCTGGGGTTGGATGCCCTTCTCGCTCGAGATCGACCAGACCTTCATCGGTGCTCTGCTGACCTGTATCGGTTACTCCATCAACGATAAGGTGGTTGTCTTCGACCGTATCCGCGAG
>CADCOX010000366.1 GCA_902803195.1 uncultured Bacteroidales bacterium | reverse complement strand
GTCGACGTTGTTGCCCTCCTGGAGGGCCTCGCTGGCGCACTGGGTCAGGTCGACGATGATGCCGTAGATGGCGCCCTTGGAGAAGGGTGAGCCGTGCTCCACGATGTGGTCGGCCAGTTCCTCGAGCACGATAGTCTTCTGGTGCTGCATCGAGGCGTAGGCCTTAGGCTCTTCCTCGGCGTTCATGGGATTGGGTCGCAGGGCGACACTGTACTTAATGGATTCTCGCATGGTGATTGGGGACCCTCCCCCGCCCTCCCTGTTAGGGAGGGAGCGGATACCTTTGCTCGTGGAGCGGAAACGCTTGCTCGTGGAGCGGAAACGCTTGCTCGTGGAGCGGAAAACGCTTGCTCGTGAAGCGGAAACGCTTGAGCGGAAACGCTTGCTCGTGGAGCGGAAACGCTTGAGCGGAAACGCTTGCCCGTGGAGCGGAACGCTTGAGCGGAAACGCTTGCCCGTGAAGCGGAAACCTTGCTCATGGGCGGGGATTGAGTCATTTTTAAAGGTTAGACATTTTGATTTGTTGATTGAGTGGGCGCCCGTGCGGCCAGCCACATTCGCGACTGCGACTCGTCGCACGTGCCTCCGCGTCCGTTCGTATTCGCGACTACGACTATTCGCCTCGGCCAGCGCCCTCTTTCGATTTCTGCTGCAAAGGTACAACATTTCTGCGACATGTGCAAGCGTTTCTGAAAATAGTGGGGTGCGCGAGGGGGCACTTTTTTTCATGCGCTGGCGATTGCGCGGTTGGGATTGGGTGCGCGGGCTTACGGTTGACCCTTGACGCTTGCCTCTTGGCCCTCGCCCCTTGGCACTTGCCTCTTGCCCCTCGCCCCTTGGCACTTGCCTCTTGCCCCTCGCCCCTTGCCTATCGCCTCTTGCCTCTTGTGTGTGACAAGCGTGACAAGCGTGACAGTATTAAAATGAGGGTGAGAAAACCTCTACTAAAGATTATTATATTATATTATAATATAATAATCTTTAGTAGCCACCTCTAAGCGTGACAAACATAACTGTCACGCTTGTCACGCTTGTCACAAACTTGTCACGCAGCACCCGTGTCACAACGCTTTATCACAACGCTTTGTCACAACGCCCTTGCACACCCTCCCCATAGTCGGCACAAGGCCTGGGGGAGGCGTTCGAGGGTGGTGCTGGCGATTTGGCTTGCGCACCGCGGTGAAGGGGCGTTCATGGGTGCCTTGCGAAGTGACGGACATGCTTACTTGTGAATTTGTTGGCAAAAAAGGCGCTATTTCTGCTGCCCGTTCCGCACTTTTCATTATCTTTGCAGGCAGAAAGGGCACGAAAGGCCGAGAAAACGGGAATCAAAGGGCGGGAAATCCCGAAATGCCGAAATGTCGAAATCTCGAAATATCGAAATGCCGAAACATCGAAATGTCGAAATATCGAAATCCCGAAATATCGAAATCCCGAAATCTCGAATCCCGAAATCTCGAATCCCGAAATATCGAAATCCCGAAATATCGAATCCCGAGATCTCGAATCCCGAAATGCCGAAACATCGAAACCTCTTAACCCCTCAACCCCTCAATGCCTATGGAAATCAGGAATTTCGGTTATTATTGGCTGGACACGTGGGTGCTGGCGAACGTCATCCAGCTGGCGACGCAGGAGTTCTGCTCGCGCCACCTGAACCGGACGAACGACCCGTGCGGACGGCAGTACGACCAGATGACGCAGGCGGCGCGGTCGGCTCCGGCCAACATCGCCGAGGGCAATTCCCGACATTCCACGTCGCGAGAGACGGAGATGAAGCTGACGGACGTGGCGCGTGCCAGCCTGGCCGAACTGGCCAACGACTACCTGAACTGGCTGCTGCGGCACGACAGCCTCCCCTGGTCGACACGCTCGGCCGAGTACCGCGCCGTCAATGCCATCCAGCTCGATGCGCCCACCTACCGCGACGACGTGCTCCACCAGAGCAGCCGGCACATCCTGGAGCAGAAGCATAAGTTCGACGCGTGGCTCTGCACGGACGACTCCCTCGTGTCGGCCAACTGCCTGCTGGTGCTCTCCAACAGGCTGATGCAGATGCTGCGCCGTCAGATCGAGCACCTGCTCGAGTCGTTCCGCGAGGATGGCGGCTTCACCGAGGGCCTCACCGCCGAGCGTCTGGCTGCCCGCACGCAGCGCAGCGCGGCCGCCGACGCCCCCGCCTGTCCCCTCTGCGGCAAGCCCATGCTCAAGCGCGTAGCCAAGAAGGGCATCCACTCAGGCCGCGAGTTCTGGAGCTGCAGCGCCTATCCCGAATGCAACGGCACGCGCGCTGCCACGTGAAGCCTGCCGCGCCGTTTTCGTTATCTTTGCCCTTCTAAGAAAAAAGTTTTCGTTTTCGTTATTACCCCTTTGCCATATCCGTCTTCTGCGGCGTCCCGTCACTTCGTTCCGAGACTTGCACAAGCCGATGGCTGCACCCGTGCGCTTTCCGAGAACACTCAGTTCTCAGAAATGCTCCGCGTTTTCGTTAAAAAAAATCCCCGTTTCCTGCTGCTCGTTCCGCACTTTTCATTATCTTTGCAGCAGATAAACCTTAACCCCTTTATTCCCTCGGTATGCGTATTCGATTGAATATCAAGCATTTAGCAATCGGGGGGGTAAAAATGAGCCCTCTTCGTTTCGCGCGCAGACATGCAGTCTAATCACGTCTAACAATTTGGTTGTTAGATGTTTGTTTGTTGTTTGTAATATGGCTATTTGGCCATGCACAACACTCATTTGTCATAGCGATAGGAGGAGGTCATTGTGAGCAAGAAATTTCGTTTCATTGACCTTTTCGCTGGGCTTGGGGGTTTTCACTTGGCACTGAAACAGCTTGGCTGCGAGTGTGTGTTCGCATCAGAACTACGCGAGGATCTGCAGCGCTTATATCGCAAGAATTTCAGCGATATGCGTAATATTGCAGGCGACATTACTAAAGTCCCTTTCAATGAGATTCCCGTGCATGACATTTTATGCGCAGGCTTTCCTTGCCAACCATTCAGTAAAGCTGGTTATCAGTTAGGTTTCGAAGATGAAGGCCGAGGGAATATGTTCGATTACATTTGTGAAATCATTCGAGTGCAAGGTGATAACAAACCGGGCATTCTGCTTCTGGAAAACGTAGCAAATCTGAAAGGCCATGATGAAGGGCGTACTTGGAAGATTATTCAAGAGAAACTCGATGCGCTCGGCTATTGGGTGAAGGCTGAAATTCTATCCCCTCATCAATATGGGATTCCTCAGCACCGGAAGCGTATGTATATTGTCGGGCTTCGTAAGGATAAGGGCGACCTGGAGTCATTTCAGTTTCCCATTGAGCGGAATGAGGGCAAGTGTGACATCAGGAAGATTATCAATGAAGACGACACCGATATTCAAGTTCTCAAATTAGAGACGCTCAAGCAATTAAAGGTCTGGCAGGCTTTTGTTCACCAGACACTCCGCCATGGCAGTCAGTTGCCCTCGTTCCCCGTATGGGCGATGGAGTTTGGCGCTGATTACCCCTTTGAGGAGATAGCACCTTATTGCTTAAAGAAAGAAAATCTGCAGGGCAAGCACGGCAAATTAGGGCAGATTATAGATGGCGGCACCTTTGATGATCAGATCAAGCAGTTGCCCATCTACGCTCAACCGAGCAAGCGGAGCAAAGGGGCGAGCTGTCATTTCCCTGATTGGAAGATTCGATATATCACGCTCAATCGCAAGTTCTACGAAACGCATCATGAATGGCTGGACAAATGGATTGGGTGCATCCGCACTTGGGACAATAGCTTCCAGAAATTCGAATGGAACTGTGGTCCTGATGACAATGGAAATCTCTATGACAAGATCATACAGTTCAGGGCGTCTGGCATCCGAGTGAAACAGCCGACATGGTCCCCTGCGCTGAATCTGATAGGTACTCAGATCCCCATATTGCCTTGGGTTCATTTGCCTCAGGAATGCATTCCCCCATACAGAAAGGCTGAACTTAAGGCTTTTGGACTATCACAGCGTGATGTCTCTCGCGGTCGTTACCTATCGGTTCGCGAGGCCGCATTGCTGCAAGGTATGGAATTATTGGATTTTAGTGAGTTGACTCACGCACGAGCCTATGAGGCCCTCGGCAATGCTGTTAATACGCAAGTAGTCAAGAAAATAGCAAATAGAATCATAAACCATTATAAACGCTATGCCAGAAATTAGTATTGAAGTTCAACAAGGTATCTTGGCAACCTACCATAACTATACTTACAAGCCTCCACAGGTCTTTGCAGAGTACATAGACAATGCCATTCAGTCATACGAAGACAACAAGGCTCTTTTAGGCCCTGATTTCAAACTTCGTGTAGACATTAACATTGAATGGGGCGAGGATGCCAACCATGTGTGGTATGCTAAGCGTGTTGTTGTGGAGGACAATGCAGCTGGCATGACTTCTGAAAAGTTTGCTGATGCGTTCAAATCTGCCGACATGACTCAGGTACGTGGTGGAATGAATGAGTTTGGAATGGGCATGAAGGTGGCCTCTTGTTGGCTTGGGAACAATTGGAAAGTGGAGTCAAAGTCTATTACTGAGAGCCTGACCCATACATTGGAGGTGGACGTTGATGTTGTGAGCAAGAAGAATATCAAGCAGCTACCTTCTAAAGACACCTATGAACCTAATAGGCAACATGGTACACGTGTTGTCATCGAAAATATGTGGCCTCAAATCAAGCAAGACAAACTGACATCGCTCAAAGAGGGCGTCGCCAGTATTTATCGCTATTATCTACGCCGCAATGAGATTCAAATATACATCAATGGTGAATTATTGACTTTCGGAGAATTTGAGGTTCTTGAAGCGCCGCCTTACACAGAACCGAGTGCAGGAAATATCAAGTGGCGCATTCCTGTTGATGTGGACCTTGACGGAACAGGGAAATATCGTGCAAGTGGATTTATCGCGATACTTAAGGATATGAGTGATCAGCGCAGAGGAGTTGTTTTCTTGCGTAACCACAGGGTTGTATCAGGCTTTGACCCTGAGGGGCGTACAATCGGAAAGAAAATAATGGGTCAACCTGGCTCCAGCAAATATCGCAGGGTCTTTGGTGAATTAGATATCACTGGTTTCGAAGTGGCTTTTGGCAAGAATAAGATTGTAGATGAAGAGCAACTTGAGGCGCTCATGGCCGTTGTTGCGGGAAAATTAAATATAAATGGCGTTAATCTTCTCACTCAAGCCGATAAATATCGTAAAAAGCCCAAGCCTCAACCGCCATCACCCTCCAAACCGACACCTACTCCGACGCCTACTCCGACGCCTACTCCGACACCTAAACCTACACCTAAACCTACGCCTAAACCTACGCCTAAACCTACGCCAACTCCTACACCTACGCCTAAACCAGGAGAACTGCCACCTCCTACAGCATTTAGTTTTGGCGGATTCAACTGGAAATTTGAGATGAGTGAGAATACAGAGACGGGCGAGCTATTTGCAAATGACTTATCACGCAAGAGTGAGCAAGTGCTCGGGTGTAAGATTAATCTGAACCATCCGTTCTTCACGAACTATGGAGCACCTTCCGAACAGACTTTTGCGTTGATTAAGGCATTATCCATAGCCAGTTTCAAAGCCACAGCAGATGGGCGAGGCACAGCTGTGAAGTTGATGACTGAGTTTGATGAGATGATTAACGAATTAAATGTAGATTAACTGTATGACTGAAATCGTTGTCAAGAAAGGGCCTTCTGCAGCCAGCATCTTGCAAGAAGTGCATTCTGGTCCTGCTTTTGAGGAGTTCCTTCAGTCTCAGAAAGCTACTGCGACAAAAAGCGGTCTTTCTGATTTGGGTGCATACAACCTCCGTGCTTCCACGACCGATATACTCAATCATTGTAATCCACATGATGCAGTGAGTAATCGTGAAACTACTCATTTGGTGGTGGGATACGTGCAGAGCGGAAAGACAATGTCATTCACAGGCGTCCTTGCGATGGCTCGTGATAATGGCTACCGTGTTGCCATTGTGCTCACAGGCATCACGACCAACCTTCAGGGACAGACATCGGACCGCTTGGCACAGGACCTCGACTGCGACCCTTCTGAGGATCGCTACTCTTTCCTTGACAACCCTTCGCCCAACGAGGCTGATAGTGTCGTGAAGGCTCTTAGGCTCTCTGATAAGCCCTTGCTCATTATTCCTGTATTGAAGCATAAGAAATACCTGAACAACCTGACTCAGATTTTCCGTAACAGCATGGTGCAAAAGGCTATGCAGGCTGAGACCGTCCTGATTATAGATGATGAGGCAGATCAGGCTTCTCTCAACAATTTCGGCTATAGCAATAGCAAGAAAGATGAGGATCGTGAATCCGCCACTTATGCGGCCATCCTACGCTTGAGGGCTGCATTGTCTGGTAATTCTTATATTCAATATACTGCTACGCCACAAGCAAATCTGTTAATTGCGACAATGGATTTGCTCTCACCAAAGACCCACACCCTGTTACAGCCAGGCGAAGGGTACGTCGGTGGGCGTAAGTTCTTCGGGATGGATGAAGGAGGCGTGCTCTTTGACGGTCATCTCGCCATACCTATTCCACAATCAGAGGTCTATCATAGAAAGCAAAATCCCTTGAAGGATATGCCAGAATCTCTTCGTGAGGCGATGATGATGCATGTCTGGGCGGTTGTCTTAGTTATCAAATGGTACAAGCGTAAAGGCATCCGTCAGCTCTCTATGATGGTTCATCCCACGGACATTATCTCTGGGAATGTGACTTTTGAGAAGTGGATTCGTGACGAATTGAGAGTGTGGAGCGACAGCTTTGACAAGCCCACCTGGCACCAAAATCATATTATGCTGCTGGAGCAGTTTGAACGCATCCTTCCTGCTGCTTTACAATTCTATCCTCAAGAAGGGCGTCCGGCGTTTGACGAGGTCAAGTGTTTCTTGCCCGATGTAGTCAATGACTGCCGTGTCTATCGCATTACGGGCGAAAGCAACGATGACCCCAAGGGCATTAAATGGGATGCACATCGAATGAATATTCTCGTGGGGGCTCAGATGCTCAATCGAGGCTTTACTGTAGAGAAACTGGCTACAACCTATATGCCTCGCCACACCGTTGGGCAAACGAATGCCGACACCATTGAGCAACGCTGCCGTTTCTTTGGCTACAAGATGAGCTACATAGAATCCTGTCGAGCCTACTTGCCGTCTCAATCCATCGACGACTATAAAGACTATGTAAATCACGAGGAAGAACTGCGTTCTCTGCTTTCAAAATGTAGCAGCCTAAAGGACTACGAACATAGCGTAATGCTTACTCCCCGCCTACGTCCGACACGACGGAATGTATTACCGAAGAAGGTCGTCAGTTCACGTTTATCTGGCTGGCTGAAGTTCGAACGAATGAGCGGCATAAAAATGGTTATTGAAAATAAGTCTACCATTGAGGATTTCGTCCATCATCATCTCCCGACTGCCCATGAATTCACTTTTACCAACTATGATTCACACAAATACCAAGATGGAGAGATGAAGAAACACTCCCTAAAGGAAATGAGTGTAAATGATATCATCCCATTGCTAAGCGACTATACAGCAGGCAATTTCACAGATACCATTACAAAATCTATGCTCATTCGCTATCTAGGGTATTTGGCAGATATTGGACATGAAGCCGTGAAGGTGATATTCATGAGTAAGGATGCTATCCGTGAGCGCAGCAAGATAGAAATCGACAACGATCTTTGGCGAGTTGAAGCGTTCCAAGGCCGAAGCCGTATCAATGAACCGGACAACTATGTTGGTGATACCAATATCTATGACCCTGAAATCATTACCGTGCAGATTCATCACATTCGTATTAAAGGGCTACCTGTGTCAGAATCAGCACATGCTGAGACCTATGTCCTGACGGTTCATGTTCCGGAACGTCTGGCCACACAATATCATACAACGGCGAAATAACTCCGATTAACTATGGCAAATGAATTTCATATTTTCTCTCAATTGAGGGATAAACCAGAGCAGACCACAGAGAATCGTTATCATGTGGTTTCTCTTCCAGGGCGCTTGCATAAACTAGGCGTATCCGATGAGGGTTATCCTAAATTCTTTGTGCACACCAGCGACCACACGATTATGCAGAATCTCAACGGTGAGATGCTATCGGTAGAGTATAATATGCTTTGCAATGTTATCGAAGGCGATATTGTTATGGACAATGAGCGCTTCTCGATCATCACGCTTCGCTCCACCAATGAGCAGCTGCAGAAGGTATTTCTGGATGTCTTCCTCATGATGCTTGATTCCATGCCTCAGAAACCAACAAATCTGATGCTTGCATCGAAGATAGAGAGTTTGCTTTCCATCTTCTCAAAAATGAAACGTCGGCCTTTGCATAAACTGCAAGGGTTGTGGGCTGAACTGCTTCTGATAGAGCAAAGTATTGCCCCGACGACAGTAGCTCGCGCATGGCATGCCCAGCCTGATTCAAAATATGATTTCACGATGGGCAGTGACAAAATCGAAGTAAAGAGCACACAGGGTGAGAACCGCATCCATCGATTCTCGCTCGATCAATTGAACCCATCGCCCAACTCCCGATTGTTGATTTGCTCTACCGTCGTGCGTGAATCGGCAAAAGCGGATAATGGCTTGTCCGTATTTGACCTCTACGAGAGCATCAGCCTGAAAATCACAGACAGCGATGTAAGAATGCACGTGAATGACGTTCTTGTCGAAACCCTTGGAAGCGATTTTTATGAGGCGCAGAGGAAATTTTTTGACTATACCGAAGCCTGTGACCGAATGGCGCTATATGACTATCAGGACATTCCCAAGATTGACCGGTCCATCATTCCGGAACACGTGACTGATGTTAAGTTCAACGCCGACCTCACACATCTGACGGATATTCGTGAACAAGGATATGCTCACGAAGGCAGTGAGCTCTTCAATGCTCTATTTTAACGTTTAGCTTTATGGCAGCACCAAAATACCCGACTCCCGCAGCCTTGGTTTTCACCTTCCTTGAAGACGTGAAGCGGCACAAGATAAAAAGCATCAGTGGGTTCAATCCCTCCCTCATCAATGTGGATGGAGAACCTATGTATGTATTTATCAAGAACCTATCCCCAGCGCAGCTATCCAACGATAATCCAGATGTCTGGAGGATACAGATGCCCAAACGTGAAGACCTTAATGTGGTCAAAGAGAGCGACAAGCTATTTGTCCTTCTAGGTTACGATTATGCTCGCAAAGTATACACATCGTGGAATCCTTATTGGTGTAAACAGCGCATTAACGTTGCTGAGAGTTGCTCGATGTACTCCCGCCTTTCACTTCAGAAGCGTGTGGCACTAAGCCAGAAGATAGAGAAATTGCAGCTCCAGAACGATGGTGATGTTGTTTGTATTCCTCGTTTGCTGCTTGGCCCGTATTTGAAAAATATCAGAGATTATTATCCTGAGGAAAGTCTCTATATCCCTGTCGGGTCGAGCATTCAGAAAAGACAGAAGGAAGAGCGAGAGAATAACGGATGCGAAAAACAGAAATCGCCAACTCATGAAGAATTGTTCGAACAATTTATAGCGTGTTACGATGTAGACGCATACAACAAATTCCTTGAAGACAAGGGGTTTGGCCATGACGTAATCAGCATTTATTCTGGTCGTTTGAGTTCCTTCATTACTTTGAAACTCCTAGAGAAACATAAAGATTTGTTTACCGAATTCGATAGCTTGGCAGATTATAGACGCGCTATCAACCGTTTTTGCTGGCAGTCGGATTTTAATACATTTGATGATGATTGGCATATAGCAGCCCAAGCAGCATTGAAGCAATATCTACTATATGCTGAATTGCATATTACGGGCAAAATAACAATCCGGGTACGAATGACTAAAGAACAGAAGAGCCTTCAAGCACAGACCTTTAATCAGGAAAAGACACTTTTTGACGATGAAGTCAAGTATGAGTTGGATGCCTATGGGAAACTTAAGGATCTCGATAATACAATTATGGGGCAGACCGAGCCTTTGGTAAGAGATATAGATTATCCTGATTGGACAGAAGTGATTAAGCATGTCAAGGCGTATTATCCATCCAAGGCCACAGAGAAAATGACACCTGCAGATTGGATGAAATTATTTGAGAGAGTCTCATGGTCTCAGAAAAAGAAAAGGAAAGCATTAAGAATTACGACACTCGAGGGAATGCTAATTGAGCGGGAAAATGCTACAGAAACATTCCTGGAAGCAATAGAACACAACTATCCTGATCTTATCGCAGAAATCCCCTTTGGGCATAAATTTATCTTCACACAGGAGGAACTTGCACAAACTCCAAATAGGGATAAGATGAACGTCCATTTGTTGAAAGGCGGTCTTTACGTCAATGTTAAGTATAGCACCAGAGCCAAGGCCGACATACTGCAGAGAATCTCGGATGAGTTGGATTTGAATTGGACAGTTGAAATTATTTGACATTAAGATGAAGTTAGATAGGGAACTCATATATTCGGTTCATTCCTCATGGGAGGATAATGAGACTTGTGCACAGTATTTCAGGGAAATCGAAGAAGTCTTAAGCAAACGAATCAAGCAAAGCTCTTGGACTTGTGGGCAAATCATAAGTGAAGCAATGTACCAAGCAACAGCCCTCCTCCTTGACTTCTCAGAACATATTTATTTTGAGCACGACTATTATGAAGACGCACTGAAATCGATGCCCGTCAACATCGCTAACGCTGTTTTCTCCGTGACAGATTTGTTGCTGAGAAACGCTAATGGGCAGGAATCTGTAAGACAAATGATTGCCCTGAAGTTGCAATCCAAGCCCATCTTCAAGGCGCTCCGAAAGATGAAAGTGTCTCCAGAACCAATCTCTCTCTTCCCTCATACGCCTTACTTCCAGAACCTGCTATATGTAGATTGGGGTGAAATAACAAATGGATTCAAGGTAGACAATATAGTGCGGATCTTGAATTTAGCAGAGCCCGAGGGTAAACAGATACAGGCCACAATAGCCACAGCTATCAGTGGACAGGCTCAATCTGCTCAGATTAAAGGAGACATTACGGCATCTACCTTTTCGGCAGTGGAGTGGATGCTTGAGGGGAAGGGGCTTCCGAAAGGGAATGACATTCTTGCCAGTTATGATAAGGATGAAGAAATTCAACGATTGCGCCGTATGTTGGCACAAGAAAGGGAGAAGTTGGCCGAGACCGAGGAATACATCCTTTCGGGAATAGGTAAAGGGGCTGCTTTGTTGCAGATTGAGGACAGTTACAAAGCGGAAGTCAATAGACTTCAAGGGTTGCTTGACGAGAAAGAAGAACAATTAAGAAAGGCTGAAAAGAAGAATGAAACTCCGAGCGATGGTGATACAATCACACTTCAAGAACTATCAGAGAGAATAATAGCTGAGGAAAATGAAGTGAAGCGCGAAGAACTGATTGATGCCATGCTTCGCATCTTTGACGAAGATTCTCGATGGCAACCATATCACGCAAAAATCAAGAAAAAGAAGATTCAGAAGAAATCGGATGAAAATAAAACACAAATCAACATCGGAAAAGTCGACGTTCTCGCTGCTGGAGGGGATGTCCGCATCAATAAAACCGATACAATAACGCGCAGACTAAACGCTGGCGAGCCTGTAATGACTAGCAATGGTCTTCTGATAACACCCCAAGAGAAATGACACATATTGACTACATAGAGAATCTTGCAATTGGTGGCGGTTCTATCACAGTGAATCATATTCACCAAACGATGAACCAGACCATTATCGAACAGAGAGAGCGAGGGAACCAGTGCGATAGTGAAGTTGATGACAACAGTTCCTATTCAACTGTACCCAACGCAGTGGTGACACATGATGCTGACGGGGACATGCCAGAAGTGCCGGCGTGCTTATGCACGGAGGCGGCCATCGAGATTTGGCAACGGCTGCGCACGGCGGGCTTCATCGTGCCCGACGGATATGCGCTGGCTGAGGGCGTCTCGAACAATCAGGCTGCCTACATCGCCGACCGCATGGCGGAACGCCTCGGCATCAAGCCTAAATGGAAGCCGTTCCAGGCTTTGTGGGGAATCAAGAATATGGCTCAGCTGGCGGGCTCCTGGGGGCAGACGGGCAAACTGCCGCCAAGGACCAGAGACATCGACGCGCTGTTTGAATAAGCTGGAAACCAACGTTGTACGGTCTTATATAAGGCTTATGATGGGTCTTATATAAGACCCTTTTTTTATGCCCCTTCGCTACCTTTGCACCGCATTCCCGACGAAGAGCGGCTCGCTGTTGAGCGCTCGGGCAGCGGGGTGCAAAGGACAACGATGAAAAACGTTAAGACAACAACAGAGCGTGTAAACGGAGTGGTGAACGCAGCCGGCGGGCAGCAGCGGATGACGTCGCTGGAGATTGCGGAGGTGACGGGGAAGAGGCATTGTGACGTGATGCGTGCCATCAGGAACATGGAGCCCGCATGGGTGAATGTATGTGGACGCAAATTTGCGTCGACATCCCGTGCGGTGATTCAGCCTAACGGGGGAACACGCGAAGTGCCCTGCTACGCGCTGACGAAGACGGAGTGCCTGTACGTGGCCACGAAGTTCAACGACGAGGCCCGCGCGCGGTTGGTGCTGCGCTGGGAGGAGCTGGAGATGGCGGAGCGCGAGCGCGCGGCGGCACAGGCCGGGGTGGCTCCGCTCATCGACCTGAGCGGCTCGAGGGGCTCGCAGGCGAGCATCGTGGTGGTCGTGGGCACGGACGGCACGGCGCTGGGGCTGACGCCGGAGCTGCTCGCCCGCGTGATGGCGGTGGGCGGGAGGCTGCTGCCGGCGCCTGAGGAGTTCCGACCTTACCACGGCCCGGTGCGGGCGCTGGTGGCACGGACGGCCCACGGCATCGTGCGCGAGGGCACGGATGACTTCACGCTGTACGTGCGCGTGCCAAAGGCTTACCTGGAGGCGCTGGGGGTGTCGAAGGAGACGTTCTTCGAGGCGGAGTTCGAGAAACTGATGGTTCAATGTGCGATGGAGGTCTAAGCGATGGTCAACTACATTTATTACACCGAAAAGGACGGGCAAGGGCAGCGGCACATGGCTGCCCGCCCTGTCCGCACTAGAGAGGAGTACATGGCGCTGCGCGACACGGAGCAGAACCGCCGTCAGGTGGAGCGTGTGAGGCAGCTGATGTCCGAGGGAGCCAAGGACGATGAGGTGAAGCGCGAGAAGTTCCGGTTGGCGAAGTTTGCCTATAACGACCTGATGCCGGACGGCACGGTCAAGAACGCCAACCACCCCGCGAGCACGTTCTTCCACGACATCGACCTCTACGACGGGGCTGACGTGGAGGAGCTCAGGGAGAAGGTGCTAAGGATGAAGGAGGAGCTGGGGCTGCTGGAGCTGTCGGGCTCCGTGAGTGGAGGCTTGCACCTGGTGTGCCGCCGGCAGCCAGGGCGCACAATCCTGGAGAACCAGGTGCGCGTGGCCACGCTCCTGCAGGCTGAGATGGACACGAACAACGACAATTTGGAACGCATCGTGCTGACGACGACCTCGGATGATCTCTTCTACCTCGACGATGGGCTCTTCGCCGAGCCTATGACCACTGAACAGAGCGCGCAGGAAATGGGCGAACTCACGCTTCGCCAGATGTACGGGCAGGAGGAGGTGCCGGAGGGGGCGAAGCGGGCGAACAAGCATTACAGGCCGTGGGCAGAAGAAATGAAAAATGAACAATCGGACCAGCAGGGGATGGACCAGCAGGGGGTTGACCGAACGGCCTATCCCACCTCTTACCACGACATTCCCTTCACGACGATCATCAAGCGCTACTGGCAGGTGAACAACGGGGGCTATGAGCCTACGAAGGGCGACCGCGACACGCTGACGTATCAGCTGGCCACGGACCTCAGGCACATCTGCGGCAGGTCGTTCGAATGGCTCGATCAGGTGATCCCGTGCTACGACGGATTCTC
>CADCOX010000365.1 GCA_902803195.1 uncultured Bacteroidales bacterium | reverse complement strand
CTTGATGATGCGGTCGTGGTAGCCGGGCTCGAAGAGGGAGGGGCGCTTAACCGTGCTCGAAAGCACGGGCACCACGGCTTGCAGGCCAGAGGAGGGCGGCGAGGAGGGCGGCGGCGAGGGCGGCGGCGAGGGCGGCGGCGCCGTTGTGCCCTGCGAGGAGGAGGAGGGCGGCGGCGTTTGGCCCTGCGAGGAGGAAGAGGGCGGCGGTGTTGGGCCCTGCGAGGAGGAGGAGGGCGGCGTTTGGCCTTGCGCCGTTGTGCCCTGCGAGGAGGAAGAGGGCGGCGGTGCCGTTGTGCCCTGCGCCGTTGTGCCCGCACCATTCGGTGCGGTTAGCGCGGTTTCTGCGGCCTGCGTGCCTTGTGCGGCCCGCGCGGTTTGTGCGGCCTTTGCGGCATCGAGCTGGGCCCACCAGGCGCGGCTGCAGCCGCCCTTGAAGCGGCGAAGGATGTCGCCCAGCTTCTTGCCGTCGGGCAAGGGGGCTGAGACATACAGAAGGAGGTGGAGATGGTCGGGCATGAGGGCGGCCTTCCACACCTTTATCTGGGGATAATAGCGGTGAATCTTGGGCAACTCCTCGGCGATGATGGCGCGTCCAAGGGGGCTCTGGACAAGATGAGGGAAGGCGGCACTATCACGGGCTGCACGGATGTTGCCCTGCAGTTGCCCGAAGAGGGGATGACGCCCTTCGATGCAGAGCGTAACCATATACAACCCTACCCCACCATAATCCTGCCAATCAGCACGGCGGTGTTGGTGGTGTTGAGTATCATGGAGAGGTATTCCTCGGCTTTGTAGGTCTTCTTTCGACGTCGACATGGTGATTCGTTGATGGCACTTGGGTCAGCCGTTGATAGCGCTGTGGCAGCCGTTGATGGCGCGGTGTCAGCCGTTGATGGCGCTGAGGACAGCACGCACCTCGTCGGCAGAGGTCTCGCGGAGGCCATTGGGAAGCGTGGCTGAACAGGAGCCGTGGACCTCGGTCGTGCCAGTCTCCTTCAAGATGGCGGACGCGTTATGCCGGTTGACCCCTCCGCCTGCCAGGATGACGATGCGCCCTGCAGCCTGCTGGACGAGGCGTTGTAGCTGGGCGATGCCAGCCTCGGCCGTTGGTGCCCCACCCGAGGTGAGTACGCGCGTCACGCCGAGGTCGATGAGACGCTGGAGGGCTATGGTCTGGTCGGACACAACATCGAAGGCTCGATGGAAGGTGAAAGGCAATCCGCTGCTGGCCGCTATCAGACGGCGCGTAGCAGCCTCGTCAATCTCGCCTGAAGGCGTCAAGGCCCCTGCGACGATGGCCGTAGCGCCTGCCGCGACAGCCTCGCGGATATCGGTCTCCATCACCTGCAGTTCGTCCTCTGTGTAGACGAAATCGCCCTCGCGAGGACGGATGAGCACATGGATGCGCAACTGCGGAAAACGCTCACGCAGCAGACGGATGGTCCCGACCGAAGGCGTCAGTCCGTCCAACGAAAGAGCGGAGCAAAGTTCGATGCGCTCGGCACCACCTTCGACAGCACGCAAGGCACTCGACAGCGAGCCGCAGCACACCTCAAGCATCGGTTTAAGCATACTCATATTACCAACTGGTTATCAACGAACTATCTCAATAACAAAATCAGCCTTATCGCGCTCGGCAGGTAGCTGGATGGTCAGGCTCTTGGCACGTCGGTTCAGCTGATAAGTGAGCGCCGAACCCGAGGCGAGGGCCTTGACGGAACGCACCTTTCCAGCAGTCCAAGGCAACTCAATGGCACTGCCTTCGGCATCGAAGACATGGAGGAAGAGGTGGTTGGTTTTCTGCGTCGCTACGCCCCATTTCTGCTCGGGCATATTGACCGCATGGGTGCCGTAGATGCTCTCGCCGTTGACGCGCATCCACTGCCCTATCCCCTTCAAGCGGTCGAGCGCCGTGGCGGGCAGTTCGCCATTGGGTTGCGGGCCGATGTTCAGCAGCAGGTTCGACCCCTTAGCCGCTGCGCGCGCAATCAGTTGTATCAGTTCGTTGGTCGACTTATAGTTCTGGTCGGCCACCTTATAGCCCCACATGCCGTTCATCGTCTGGCACATCTCCAGCGGCAGATGGCTAATCTCCTGCCCCGAGAGGCCCGCCTTGTTCTCGCCTGGCAGGTCGCGCTCAAACATCTGGAAATCCTCGCCCTCGATGGGGGTGATGTGATGGTTGTTGCCAATGAGGCAGTTGGGCTGCAGCTGGTGGATGTAGCGATAGAACTCAGGCATGCGCCAGTCGAAGGGGATGGAGTCGCTGTCGTGGTCCCAGTAGCCGTCGAACCACAGCGCACCGATGGGCGCATAGTTGGTCAGCAGCTCGCGCACTTGCGCCTGCATGAAACGGAAATAGGAATCGAAGTTGGGACGCAGCTGTCGCCCTGTTTTCAGTCCCGTACGCCCCACGGGATAGTCGGGCCGCATCCAGTCGAGGATGGAATAGTAGAGGTGTAAGCGAATGCCCTCCTTGGCACAGGCGGCGGAGAGTTCCTTGAGGACGTCGCGACCGAAGGGCGTGGCATCGACGATGTTGTAGGTGCTCTGCCGCGTATGGAACATCGAGAAGCCGTCGTGGTGGCGACTGGTGAACGTGACGTACTTGGCACCAGCGTCCTTGAATGCCTTGGCCCAGGCTTCGGCATCGAAGCGCACGGGATAGAAGCACGAGGCAGCCTTCGAGTATTCCTCGTGGGTCAGACCGCTGTTGAGGTACCATTCGCCTTGCGCAAACTCACTGTAGATGCCCCAATGGAGGAAGATGCCAAAACGGAAGCCTTCGAACTCGGCACGGGCCGCCATATTGTCGGCTGAGGGGACATAGGTCTGTGCGTTCACCGAGACCAGAGCGGCGAAGCACAACGAAAGGGTGATGAAGATGCGTTTCATGCCACAAAAATACAAAAACTTTCCGACTTTCGGTCGTCGGCGCCTCCTAAAAGTTCCATTCAACCACAAAAAAAGGCCAAAAGGACGTCATGAGATAAAAAAACAAGCCTTCGGAGGGTCGTAACTCTAAACTTTTTCCTATCTTTGCCCCCAAGAAACAGCGTCTCTCTTCGAGAGGAGCACGCTTCATTGCAATATTGTTCACACTTTCAATTCTCACGCATATATGGCAAGAGCTAAATGGATTGGCGGTTTCCTCGGTCTGCTCTCAGGCGGTCCGATAGGCGCGTTGGCTGGTTTCGTACTCGGCATGCTCTTCGACACGTTGACAGACGACAATGGCATGGAGGCCATCGGCTATGATGCCGGCGGCACCTACACGGGCGAGAGCTACGACAGCAGTCAGGACTACGGCTCCAGTGGCAGTCAGAGCTACCGCACCGACGAGGGCACCCGTAATGGATTCCTGTTCTCGATGCTGACGCTGGCCAGCTACGTCATCCGCGCCGACGGCAAGATCATGCACAGCGAGATGGAGGCCCTGCGCACTTTCCTCCGTCAGAACTTCGGCGAGGCGGCTGTCACGCAAGGCAACCAGATCATGCTGCGCCTGTTCGACCGCCAGAAGCAGATGGAAGCGCAGCAGCCGGGCTCGTTCCGACAGACCATCATCGAGGCGTGCCAACAGCTGCGGATGGTGCTCACTCAGTCGCAACGCCTGCAGATGCTGTCGTTCCTGGCGATGTTGGCCAAGGCCGACGGACATGTGGCCTCGGAAGAAATCGCTGCGCTGCGCGAGATCACGGGTTACCTCGGCCTCTCGGAAGCCGAACTCAACTCGATGCTCAACCTCGGCGCCAGAACGTTGAAGGATGCCTATGCGGTGCTGGAGATTGACGAGAGCGCAACCGACGACGAGGTGCGCGCAGCCTACAAACGCATGGTTGTCAAGCACCACCCCGACCGCGTGGCCACCCTCGGCGAAGACGTCCGTGCCGCTGCCGAGAAGAAGCTGAAGGAAATCAACGAGGCCAAGGAGTTGATTTTCAAAGCCAGAGGGCTGTAAGGAAAGTGAAAAGTGAAAAATGAAAAGTGAAAAATAAGAAAGTGAAAAGTAAAAGAGTGAAAAGTGAAAAATAAGAAAGTGAAAAGTGAAAAAATAAAGATGGCTGATAACTTTGACGAGGAAAGAAAATGCGGAGTAAATTCGGAGTAAATTTCAGCCAGAAAATATAATCATATACCCCAAGACAAGCGAAACAGACGACAAATAACTAACTATAAATTGCTTATGAAGAAAACTTTACTCGTCACCTTATCTCTGCTGCTCGCGCTCGTCGTGAGTGCGCAAGAGGAACAACTCTACGGCGTCTATCAGGGCTCGGGTACTATCGCTGGCATCGGCACGGGCAAGGCCGAGACCTACGATGTGGCGTACCACATCACCGACCCATCACTCGCCGGCTTGGAGATCAGAGGCATCAACGTGCCCGTTCAGACGAATGCGCCCAACATCACCGACTACAAAGCGTGGCTCTCGACCAACCTCACCATTGAGAACAACAAGAACGTGCCCGATATCGTCAGCGTGGACTTCACTCCCGATGGCAAATGGGCCAACGTGACGTTCGAGAAGCCTTACTTGCTCACCGAGGAGGGCGTCTACGTGGGCTACACGCTCACGGTGTCGAGCATCGACGTCAACCGAGACAACGACCCCGGCAAGACTCCCATCATGTGCTTCTCCTCCACGGCTACAGACGAACTCTACATCCACTCGACACGCACCGAACGCAAGTGGAAACGGCTGGCAGAGTCCAGCTACCTGCCTGCAGGACGCGCCTACGCGTTCGTCGTTCGCCTCGGCGGTGACCCCATCAAGAAGAACGCCGCTGCCTTCTCAGCCCCCGACGAGCTCACGCTCTACGCCCTCACGGGACAGCAGAAGTCGCTCAGCCTCATGCTCAGCAACCACGGCACCAGCGACATCACACGCATCACCTGCGAGATCGACATCGACGGAGAAGTGACCCAGCAGGTCAAGGCCACCAACCTGAAAGGCACTTACTACGGCCAGCACTCAACCGTCAAACTGACCCTGCCGGCATTGGACACGCCGGGCTCGCGACACGTCAACATCCGCATCTCCAAGGTCAACGAGGTTGACAACGAGGACCTCGAACCCGCCATCGACTTCAACATCGCCATCATCGACAAGACGCCTACGCACAAGCCCCTGATGGAGGAGTACACGGGTGGTTGGTGCGGCTGGTGCCCCCGCGGCATGGCAGCCATGGAGGCGATGACGTCGAGGCACCCCGACGACTTCATCGGCGTAGCCTATCACAATGGCGACCCGATGCAGATCACGCTCACCACGCCCAACACGCCGTCGGGCTACCCCCATGCCTTCATCGACCGCGTCATCACAGGGCGCGACGAACAGGGTGCGGACCGTGGCTACGACCCCTTCTTCGGCAGCAGCAACGGCGGCAGCCTCGGCATCGAGAAGGACTGGAAGACGCGTCAGGGCATCTTCACGCCCGTCAGTCTGGAGCTCGAAGCCGAATGGGCTGACGGCGACAGCACCGCCATCATCGCGCGTTCGCATAGTACCTTTGTCAATGCGCTCAAGCACAATCCCTTCCGCCTGGCGTACATCCTCGTGGCCGATGACCTTCATAACACCACGCGCGAGTGGGCACAGGTCAACTATTACGCCGGCTCCAGCAGCAGCGACCCCTACCTGAAGCCCCTGACCGCGCTGGCAGGCACCATCCGCGACCTCCATTTCAATGATGTCGCCGTGCAGCTCTCCTGCCCAGGTCCTACGGCTCTCGCGGAAAGCCTGCCCGAGCAAGTCGTCGACGGGAAGCCCTATGAGCACACCTACACCTTCGACATCTCGAAGAACAGTCTCATCCAGGACAAGTCCAAGCTTCGCGTCGTCGTGGTGCTCATCAACACCCTCACACGCGAGGTCTCCAATGCCGAGAAGGCCACGGTGCCCAGCGGTGAAGCCAATGGCCTCGCCAGCCCGACAACTGACGCCACCGCCGTCTCGTCCACCACGTTCGACCTGGCCGGACGTCCCGTCGACAACGCCCGCCGCGGCATCGTCATCCAGCGTCAAGTCCTCTCCGACGGCACGGCACGCACACGCAAGGTGGTCCTCCCCTAACCCACTCTGCACTTAACTCTTAACTCTCAACTCTTAACTTTTAATTCTCAACTTTCAATATGAACCGTTTCTTTCTTCTCATAGCCTTCGTCGCAGCCTCGATGGCCACCTACGCCCAGACACGCGACGCCCACGGCATCATTACCGAACCACCCGCTGGCGAAATGCGCGCTTACGTTCGCACGGGCGGCGCCACCTATGCCAACATGTACTTCCGCAACGACGAGAAACAGGACGACATCGCTTCGCTGGTCGTCTTCTCGGAGGATGGCACGAAAGCCTACTTCATGAACATCATCTCGCATGCCTCCACAGCTACGTGGGTCGAAGGCGATGTCGACGGCCACACCATCACCGTGCCCCTCGGTCAGGTAATCTATTGGTTCGACGACGGCAACTATGGCCTGAAGCTTGCTCGCATCAAGATTGATGGCTCCATCGATAAGTACACCGTCCAATCCAAGGGCAGCGTCACCTTCACCATCGATGGCGACGACCTCACCCTCGAGGGAACCAGCGGCGACCCCGGCAACAACATCTTCGACGCGCTCGGACTCGTCTACACCAACGCCTACGAAGGCGAATGGTCCTACTACCTCGACTACAACACCGTCATGCACTACAAGGATGTCCACGCCGTAGAGCCGCCCGAAGGACTCGAGACCGAGGTCTACTCGATGGAATACGAGAACTCAGGTCACCTCGTCAACGTTGGCATCAGCGGACGCGAGGTCTACGTCCAGGGCGTCTCCGAGACGCGTCTGCCCGAGGCGTGGATGCACGGCACCATCAACGGGCGCAAGCTCACCTTCCCCCTCCAGTACGCAGGGTTCTACTCTTCCTACCTCATCTACTTCAGCGGCGCCGATGCCGAATGGAGCAGGGACGCCAGCGGCTACTGGGATTGGCACTACCAGTGGGACGGCGGCACTTCCACCTACGAGTACGATGCCTCCGCGCGGACCTTCGCCACCGAACAGACCATCTTCGCCAGCAACTCCGACAATAGTGTAGGCCAGGGCGAGATCTACCACAGCCCGCACTTCCGTCCCTTCACCGAAGTAGCAGCCACGCCTGCCGACCCCGCTGTCACCTACTACCAGAATATGGGTCAGTTCACCATCGTCATGCTGAACGTGCCCCTGCTCGACACCGAAGGCCGCTTCCTCAACCCCGCTCACGTCAGCTACCAGATCTTTTTCGACGACGACGAGGAGCCCTTCACCTTCTACCCCGATGAGTACAAAGCCCTGCCCCATGAGATGACAGAGATTCCGTATCTCTTCAACGACGACAACCGCGAGTCCTTCAACCGTTCCTACATCTACGAGAAAGCCTACGCCCTCTACCTCTTCCAGCAGGGCTTCGAGCGCATTGGCGTCCAGACCATCTATCGTGGTGGCGGCGAGGAGCACCGTTCGGCCATCTCCTACTACAACCTCTCCGGCGACCACATCACCGCCGTCAAGGACAAGGCGGCCACTGCCGAGCGCCACTACGACCTCACCGGACGTCCCGTAGCCAAGGGCCATCGAGGCATCACCATCACACGCACCGCAGACGGTCGCGTAGTGAAACACCTCCAACGATAGGGATTTTCCCACATACGTTTAGGGATGCTCACTTGCAGGGCATCCCTTTTCACACTACCTTTGCACCATCGAAACACAAAAACGCTACTACAATGAAGACTTTCAACAACAAACTCTGGATGCTGGCCATCCTCCTCTGCTCCACCTTCGCCTTCACCAGCTGCATGGACGAGGACGACGAAATCGGCTACACCATCAGCGGCCACTGGTTCGGCGATATGGACATGTACTACAACGGCGAACGCTCCGTCGGCTCAGAGATTGAGTTCTACTCCAACTACGGCTACGACCGCGGTACTGGCGTCGAGATCGATTACTACCGCTACCACGCCGTCACGACCTACTTCAACTGGCAGGTCAGGAACCGCGTCCTCTACCTCACCTACGAAGATCCCGCCCTCGACTGCGCCATCGTCGACTACCGCCTCAGCTACGACTACTTCAGCGGTTACATCGCCGACTTCAACACGCTCGAGAACCTCACCTCCTTCCGTCTGCGCAACTACGACCGCTACTGGGATGCCTACGGCTATGGTGGCTATGACTATTACGGCTACGATTACTACGACTACTATGTCAAAGGTACCCGTGCCGCTGGCGACAGCATCGCCGCTGCCACGCCCGACAGCGCTGTCAAATACCACGGCATCCGCGGGGTGAATATGAAGAAAGAAAATGCAGAACCCTAATCGTTAATCGTTCAGCGATCAACGCCAACCGAAAAGCACTATGATAAGTGTCTCCACAGAACTCAGAGAGCGGTGCCCCGAATTTGTGGGCGCCGCTGTCTTTGCGCCTGTCATCAATACTTCCACCGACCCTGCCCTTTGGGAGGAGATTGACCGATTCATTGCAGATTATCGCACGCGCTATACCCCCGACAGCATCAAGCTCATGCCCTCCATCGAGGCCACACGCACGGCCTATCGCCGTTGCGGCAAGGACCCCAGTCGCTATCGTCCATCAGGCGAAGCCCTCGTGCGTCGAACCCTCAAAGGGCACGATCTCTACCACGTCAGCACCCTCGTGGACCTCATCAACCTCGCCTCCATCGCCTACGGCTACAGCATTGGCGGCTTCGATGCCGACAAAATAGTCGTGAACGACGAAGGCAACGCACGCGCGCCCAAAGCGTCCTCCTCGTTGCAAGAGAGGATTGTAGGGAGTGAGCCTTTCCTCACCCTGGGCGTCGGCCGTGAAGGCGAACCCTACGAAGGCATCGGTCGCGGTCAGCTCAACATCGCAGGACTGCCCGTCTACCGCGATGCTATAGGCGGCGTAGGCACCCCCACCAGCGACCACGAGCGCACCAAACTCACGCTCGAGACGCGCCATCTCCTGACCATCGTCAACGGCTACGACGGCGACCGCGAGAACGTCCTTGCCTGCGCACAGTTCATTCAGGACTTGCTCCGCCGTTATGCGCAGAGCGACGGAGGCATCATCATCAACTTCTGAGGCCTT
>CADCOX010000364.1 GCA_902803195.1 uncultured Bacteroidales bacterium | reverse complement strand
GAAGTCGCTACCGCCTTTGCCGCCGCCCATGGGCAGGGTGGTGAGGGAGTTCTTGAACGTCTGTTCGAACGCCAGGAACTTCAGGATACCGAGGTTCACGCTCTTGTGGAAACGGATACCGCCTTTGTACGGGCCGATGGCATTGTTGTGCTGGATACGATAGCCCATGTTGGTCTGTACGTTGCCCTTGTCGTCGGTCCACGTGACGCGGAATTGGTACACGCGATCGGGGATGCACAGGCGCTCGATCAGATTCACCTTCTCGAACTCGGGGTGCTTATTGTATTCTTCTTCAATAGTGCCAAGCACCTCTTCTACAGCCTGGTGATATTCAGGCTCGCCTGGGAAGCGCTGTTTGAGGTCTTCCAAAACTTTTTTTGCGTCCATACTGTTGTGCTGTTTTGATGGTTTAACGAGTTATCTCTGAATTCTGCGACAAAGGTATACATTTTAACACGTTTCCGCGTGATTTTATTAAAGAAAGTTCGAAAAAACCGTCAAATACTTGCGATTTGTCAAGAAACCGCCCATTTTTGCGTCCGCGGTGATGCTGTTTTACTGCTTTCATTTTTCATTCTTTTTTGTTTTTTCACTATTCATTTTGCAGTTTTATCTCAGAAATCATTACCTTTGCGCCCACAAACCTATTTTTCCGACATGAGAGTCCTCAAATACCTATATATCTTCGCGCTCCTACTGGCGTGCTTTCATGTGCGTGCATACGCGCAGGAGGCAGCTCCGAAGCGTGAGATTCGAGCCGTCTGGCTGACAACGCTCAACGGCCTCGACTGGCCTTCGACACGTGCGACCTCCTTCTTCACTCGTCAGTTGCAACAGCAGGAACTCTGTCAGATCCTGGACCGCCTCAAGGCTATCAATGTCAATATGGTACTGCTGCAGACGCGCGTTCGTGGCTCTGTCATCTATCCTTCGTCCATCGAACCTTGGGACGTCGCCCTCACGGGGACTTACGGGCAGGACCCAGGTTACGACCCGCTTCAGTTCGCCATCACCGAAGCGCATCGTCGTGGGATGGAACTTCATGCCTGGATTGTCACCATCCCTTGTTTTAAGCAGGCGGTGGCCCGTCAGATGGGCAAGAAAAGTGTGCTGCAGACGCACCCTGACCTCTGCCGCCGCCACTCCGACATGTACTACCTCGACCCCGGTCTGCCTGGAACGGCCGACTACTTGGTCGGCATCTGTCATGAGATTGTCAGTCGCTATGACGTCGACGGCATCCACTTCGACTACATTCGCTATCCCGAGGGTGCTGCTTCCTTCAACGATGCAGCCACCTACAAGCGCTATGGCAATGGACGCAACAAGGCTGCTTGGCGGCGCGACAACATCACGCGCATCGTACGCCGTATCTACGACGACACGCATTCGCTCAAGCCGTGGGTACGCGTCAGCAGTTCGCCTGTGGGCAAATATGCCGATGTCAGTAGGTTCAGTTCGCGCGGATGGAACGCCCGCGATGCTGTCCATCAGGATGCTGAAGGTTGGCTCCGCGAGGGCATTCATGACATCCTGTTCCCCATGATGTATTTCGATGGCGACCATTTCTATCCGTTCGCTGCCGATTGGCAAGAGCAGAGTTTCAGCCGTCAGGTAGCGCCAGGACTGGGCATCTATTTCCTCTCGCGCTCAGAGAAGAACTGGCCGCTCAGCATCGTTCAGCGTCAACTCAGCTACCTGCGAGAGCAGGGCTTGGCAGGTCAATGCTACTTCCGTTCGCGTTTTCTCACCGACAACGTCAAGGGACTCTACGACTACCTGCGCGACGACTACTATGCATTCCCCGCTCTTCCGCCAGCCTGCTCTTGGCTCGATGCAGAGGCTCCGTCGGCACCCGAAGACATCGCTGTCAACGTTACGTCCGACCAGACGGAGGAACTTACATGGAGTTGCTCCGACACTAACGAGCCGTCGTACTTGCGCTACAATGTCTACGCCTCGCGCCAATGGCCTGTCGACACCGACGACCCCGCCAACCTCATGGCAGTGGCCCTTACCGAACCACGCTATGCCTACAACCGCTTTGCCGCTCTTGGCCTTTATTTTGCGGTGACCGCTATGGACCGTGTGGGCAACGAGAGCGAGCCCACGCAAGCCACCAATCAGGCTTCAATGCTTGCTCGTCAGCGCCTGCATCTGGATGCCAATGGCCACGTCCTCGGACTCATCGATAGGCCCGTCCCGACGCCCGACCGTGCGAAGGTGGCTAAGCAGCGCGCAAAGGCAAGAAAGAAAGCCGCCAAGGCCAAGCGTAAGAAGCGGTAGGCATTTATT
>CADCOX010000363.1 GCA_902803195.1 uncultured Bacteroidales bacterium | reverse complement strand
ACCACTTAAACAGTTAAGGAACACAATGGCAAAGAAAGCTAAAGGCAATAGAGTACAGGTGATTCTCGAATGCACAGAAATGAAGGAGAGCGGCCTCCCCGGCACCTCTCGTTACATCACCACGAAGAACAGGAAAAACCATCCTGAGCGCCTCGAGTTGAAGAAGTACAATCCGATTCTCAAGCGCATGACGGTTCACAAGGAAATCAAATAAAAAACTGAAGCACAATGGCAAAGAAAACAGTCGCAACCCTTCAGACGGGTAAGACCGATGGCCGTAGCTACACAAAGGTCATCAAGATGGTGAAGAACGCTAAGGGTTCTTACTCCTTCGATGAGCGTATGGTTCCCAATGAAGCCGTTCAGGACTTCTTCAAGAACTAATCTTCGCAAACAGAACTTCCAGTAAATCTGATTGTTGACGCTGTGTGCGTCGCTTTCGGAATCAGCATGAATCTCTCCTCTGGCTTTCGTAGCCAGGGGAGATTTTTTTACTCCATGACTCAGAAATCAGATATCAGTTTCGCATGAGCATTGTGACATTGTGACATGTGACATTTGTGACATTAAGCAGGTGCCGATATGCAGACGAAATGTAAGGAGTAGAATTTAATTATATATTATATATAAAATATATAATATATAATTAACCATTATTTATACTCCCATTGCGCATTTGAAAACACCTTAATGTCACAAATGTCACAAGTCACAATGTCACAGCCGCTCCTGTTTAGGCCTTATGTCTGGATAAATGTGTGGTTGGTAGATGGATGCTTAAATGATTGATTGTCTGTCTGTTGTTATGTTGGTTTTCGGCCCTGGGTGTGCTTTCTTGCGCATCTTTTGTGCCTGATTCCGCGTCTAAATGTTCGGACTAAGAAGTATATTGGTGCCGATTTTTACGTATATTCGTGCTGGTTTAAGCGTATATTCGAGTTGATTTATACGTATATTCGTGTCGATTAATGCGAATATTCGTGTTGGCTCTTGCGCCTATTCGTGTGAGTTTTGAGCTTTTTCTCAATGGCGAAATCATGCCTTTTGCTGTTTGCCGCGTTAATGCAGTTTTACAAGTCTTAATCTTTCTAAAATGCTTGTTCCTTTAGGAACAATTTTGTACCTTTGCAGTCGCTTAAACGAAATGTACACTTACGCATGGGATTTTTCAATTTTTTCTCCAAGAATAAAGAACAGCAGAAAGAGACGCTCGACAAAGGTCTCGAAAAGACAAAGGAAAGCTTTTTCGGCAAACTGACACGCGCTGTGGCAGGAAAGTCGAAAGTGGACGATGATGTGCTTGATGACCTCGAGGAAGTGTTGGTGACGTCTGACGTGGGCGTGGATACCACGCTGAACATCATCCGTCGTATTGAGGAACGCGTGGCGCGCGATAAGTATGTCAGCACCAGCGAACTCAATGGCATCCTGCGCGATGAGATCGCCTCGCTGCTGACCGAGAACAATACGAGTGACACCGAGGGTTTCCAGATTCCTGAAGGTAAGAAACCTTACGTCGTAATGGTCGTAGGCGTCAATGGCGTCGGTAAGACCACGACGATTGGCAAACTCGCCTGGCAGTTCAAGCAGGCGGGGTTGAAAGTGATGCTTGGAGCCGCCGACACGTTCCGCGCAGCGGCCGTAGAGCAGATCGTCATCTGGGGCGAGCGCGTGGGAGTGCCTGTTGTCAAGCAGCAGATGGGCAGTGACCCTGCCAGCGTAGCTTTCGACACGCTTTCGAGCGCTGTGGCCAACGACGTGGACGTCGTACTGATTGATACGGCTGGACGTCTGCACAACAAGAAAGGCTTGATGGATGAGCTCTCGAAGATCAAGCGTGTGATGCAGAAAGTCGTCCCCGATGCTCCTCACGATGTGATGCTCGTGCTCGATGGTTCTACAGGTCAGAACGCCTTTGAACAGGCTAAGCAGTTCACGGCCGCCACCGATGTCACCTCAATGGCTATTACCAAACTCGACGGCACGGCCAAGGGTGGGGTAGTGCTGGGTATCTCCGATCAATTCAAGATTCCAGTCCGTTACATTGGCCTCGGCGAAGGGATGGAAGACCTGCAGCCGTTCAACAGACGTGAATTCGTAAACTCGCTCTTTGGGGAATGAAGCAGCGTATAGACATCCTCACGATGGGCTGCTCCAAGAACCTTGTCGATTCGGAGCGCCTTATGGCACAGTTGCGTGGCGCAGGCTATCGTGTAGCCCATGACCCTGAGGTCTGCGAGGGCGACATCTGTGTCGTCAACACCTGTGGCTTCATAGGCGATGCCAAAGAAGAGAGCATCAACATGATTCTGGAACAAGGCCAGCGCAAGGCAGAGGGCACACTGAAGCGCCTCTATGTGATGGGGTGTCTCTCGCAGCGCTACCTCTCCGAGCTGCAAGCCGAGATTCCCGAGGTGGACGGCTGGTACGGTAAGTTCGACTGGACGCGCCTCGTCGAAGACCTGGGGCATGCTTGGGACAATACGTTGACCCCCAATCGTGTCGTCACGACCCCTTCGCATTATGCCTACGTGAAGATCTCTGAGGGGTGCGACCGTCGTTGCTCCTACTGCGCGATTCCGCTGATTACAGGCCACCATGTGAGCCGTCCGATGGAAGAGATTCTCGGCGAGGTGCACCAGTTGGTTGCGCAGGGCGTTAAGGAGTTCCAGGTCATTGCCCAAGAGCTGACCTACTATGGCGTCGACCTCTACCATCGTCGCGCTATCGCCGAGTTGATAGACCGCATGGCGTCCATCGAGGGCGTAGAGTGGATTCGCCTCCACTACGCTTATCCCACAGACTTCCCCTGGGAACTGCTGGAGGTGATGAATCGTCACAAGAACATCTGTCGTTACCTCGATATCGCCCTACAGCATATAGCAGACCCTGTGCTGACTGCTATGCGCCGTCACATTACCAGCGACGAGACCTACGCTTTCGTCGAGCGCATTCGCCGCGAAGTGCCTGGCATCCACCTGCGTACGACATTGATGGTGGGCCATCCAGGTGAGAGCGACGAGGCATTCGACCAGTTGCTCGCTTTCACACGCTGGGCGCGCTTCGAGCGTATGGGCGCTTTCGCCTACAGCGAGGAAGAGGGCACATACAGCGCTAAAGCCTTTTCCGACGATATCCCCGATGAGGTGAAGCAGGCCCGCCTGTCCAAACTCATGCGCGTGCAGCAACGCATCTCGGCCGAGGTGCAGGCATCGAAGGTCGGACAGACAATGCGCGTCATCTTTGACCGTCAGGAAGGCGACTTCCTCGTGGGGCGCACCGAGTTCGACTCGCCTGAGGTTGACCCCGAAGTGCTTGTGCCCATCCATAGTCTCCCCGAGACTGTAGCCCCAGAATCGTTCATCGGCCAGTTCGCCGATGTCAGCATCACAGAGTCCGATGATTTCGACCTCTACGGCACTCTCGTCAACCCAGCTCAGAACAAAGAATAAGAAACACATCACAACGATATGAACAACAAAGAATTTGTAGCAGCGCTCTCCTTGAAAGAGAATTACAAGCTTCGCGACACCCGGATGCTCATCCAGCACTTGTTGGCCGAGCTCACCGCGCAGTTCGAGGAAGAAAACTCCGTGCTGGTACCCAACTTCGGCTCTTTCGAAGTGAAGAAGCGCATGGAACGCGTCATCAACAACCCCACTACCGGCCAGCGCCTGTTGGTGCCGCCACGCCTCACGTTGACTTTCAAGTCGAGTGCCGCCCTGCGCGAACGCACGAAGGAAGGAGGTGAAGAAGCATGAGCCGCCGCGTATTACTGTCCGAGATCGTCGATGGCTTGGCCAATCGCGCCTCCATCCCCAATCGTTTTGCCGAGGATTTCGTACAAGCCTTCTTTCATGTCATCGAGGAGAACTTGGTGCGCGAGAAGTTGGTGAAAGTGAAGGGGCTCGGTACGTTCAAGCTCATCGACGTAGAGGCTCGTGAGAGCATTCACGTCTCAACGGGCGAACGGATCCTGTTGGCTGGTCATACGAAGGTCAGCTTCACCCCCGATCCTGTCCTTCGCGATGCCGTCAATCGTCCCTT
>CADCOX010000362.1 GCA_902803195.1 uncultured Bacteroidales bacterium | reverse complement strand
CGCAGCCAAGGCCGTCCGTGTGGCTCACTGGCCGTTGTCGGCATGGTCGTTGGCGTTGGCATGGGCGGCCATCATCGCTTTTGCCATTGCATTCTTGGCTTACCTCTTCGACGGCCTTACCGAAGGGCAGCTCCTGTTCTGGGCTACCATTCAGTTCTGCATGGTCACTTTGGCATGCAGCCACTTGCTCCGACAGGCCTCGCAAGTCCTCACGGGCGTGCGTAGTGCTCTGGAGCGTTATCAAGCTTTGGTACAATTGATTGCCGAGGCTCACTTCAGCAGTCCGTTGCTCGTAGGCCTTCGCGATAAGCTCTCTGCCGACGGGCATGATGCCGGCGCCTGCTTCCGCGAGCTCACAGCTATCCTCGACGCCCTCGACCGCAGGGGCAATTTCCTTGCATACATATTGTTCAACACCTTTGCCCTGAGCGACTATTTCCTCGTTCGACGTTTCCTGCGTTGGCAGGGGCGGTACGTCGAGCAGATGAAATCGTGGGTAGAGGCCGTAAGCCAATTCGACGCCCTCGTCTCGATGGGCACTTTCCGTTTCAATGAGCCCCTGACCACCGACGCCGAATGGACGGACGATGGCACAGTCACGTTCGAGGCTCAAGGCCTTTGGCATCCGTTCGTGGGCGCTACTGCCGTGCGCAACGACTTCAGCCTCGCCGACCAGCACTATTACATCATCACGGGCGCAAACATGGCAGGCAAAAGCACTTTTCTCAGAGCCATCGGCATCAATGTCGTCCTTGCTCGTGCGGGGCTTCCCGTATTTGCCGAAGCGCTCACACTGAGCCGCTTTGCCCTCTTCACCTCCATGCGTACTACCGACGACCTGACCCACGGCATCTCCTATTTCAACGCCGAACTACTGCGCCTGCGCCAGCTGCTGCAAGCAGTGCGCTCACGGTCTGTCCACGGTAGCTCTGGCAACGATAGCGCCTCAGTACTACCTACGCTCATCATCCTCGACGAGATCCTCAAGGGCACCAACTCGCTCGACAAGCTCAATGGCTCGCGCCTCTTCCTGGAGTATATTGCACAGCTGCCTGTCACAGGCGTTGTCGCTACCCACGACCTCGAGCTCTCGTGCATGGCCGACGAGCACCCCGACCGTTTCCATACCTACTGCTTTGAAATCTCGCTCGCCGACGACATCACCTACACCTACCACATCACGCCTGGCGTAGCACGCAACCAAAACGCCACTCATCTGCTGCGGCAGATACTGGGCAATTAGTGTGTTCGACTCTCGTCCTCACGTCCTCTCATCTCAAACATCCTCACAAGCATCACAATATGATACACCTCGAAAGCGATTACAACAACGGCGCGCACCCCGCCGTGCTACGCCATTTCCTCGACACCAACGACGAACGTTCTCAGAGCTACGGCGATGACCGCTATAGCGAGCATGCGCGCCAACTCATCCGCGAGGCTTGTCAAGCGCCCAACGCACAAGTCTATTTCCTCGCTGGCGGCACGCAGACCAATGCCACAATCATCGACTGTGTACTCCAACCCTTCGAGGGCGTCGTCTGCTGCGACACGGCTCACATCAACGTCCATGAAGCAGGAGCGGTGGAATTCACAGGCCATAAGGTCATCGCCCTACCCCATCACGACGGCAAGCTTCGTAACAGCGACCTGCGCCAATGGCTACAGGGTTTCTTCGCCGACGAGACAGCTGAGCACATGGTACGCCCGGGCATGGTCTACATCACCTTCCCCACTGAACTGGGCACCCTCTACACGGCCGATGAACTGCGCGCCCTACATGCCACTTGTCGCGAGTACGAGATTCCGCTCTACGTCGACGGAGCCCGTCTGGCCTATGGCCTTGCTGCCAGCATGGACATCGACCTGCCACTACTCTCACGCTTGGCTGACATCTTCTACATCGGTGGAACGAAATGCGGAACCCTCTGCGGCGAGGCGGTCGTCTTTCCCAACGGCAATGCGCCCTCGCACATGCTCAGTCGCATTAAGCGCCATGGCGCCCTCCTGGCCAAGAGTAGGGTCGTAGGCGTGCAATTCGAAGCTTTGTTCAGTCCCGCTCCCGATGGCGAACCGCTCTACCTCTCGCTCGGACGCTCAGCCGTCAGTCTTGCCATGCACCTTCGCCATCTCTTCGTCGACGGCCTTGGCTACAAGCCCTATATCGACTCGCCTACGAATCAGCAATTCTACGTCATCCCCAATGACGACCTCCCCCGCCTGCGTCAGTTCATCGGCTTCGAGCCTTGGGCACCCGTCGACGCCACTCATACTGCCTGCCGCTTCGTCACCAGCTGGGCCACCACCAGCGATGAGGTCGACAGCCTTGAGCGCAGCCTTCTCTCGTAGGTTGAAAAGTTGAAGAGTGGAAAAGTGGAAAAGTGGAAAAGTTGACAAGTTGAAAAGTTGACAAGTTGACAAGTTGAAAAGTTGAAAAGTTGAAGAGAGGAGTCTCAAAGAGAAATCTTTAAGAGAAAGACATCAAAGAAAAAGGCGGCTCTGGTTATATCCTCAGAGTCGCCATATTCATATAGGCTCATCACGTGTGTCTCTACTTTATCTTTATGCCGAGAACGTAGAAATGGGGGATGTATTTCACGATGTCGGATGAGAGGTCGGGTTTTATGAATTCCTCCCCACAAAAACGGGTAACGTCGCTATCTGCATCAAACCACCATGAGCCATACAAGACGAGGGGAATGAACTGGCCAACCTCAATTGGTGAGGTGAGTTCAAAAGGCCGCGACTCATAGATGTATATAGGTTTAGCAGGGGCACTTGGTTTGAAGATGGGACGTAGCATGAGCGATGCGTTGAACGCCCCTCCTGAGAACTGGAAGGTATAGTTGGCCGTAGAATCGTTCTCAGACGGAGAAAAGCCTACGATGAGTTTCTCACCCAAAGACATGGAAATGTCGAAGTTGATGAGATTTCCTACCTCTTTGCCACTCACGTATTCCTTCACAATCGGTTCTGCCATCTTCCCGCTGAAGCCTTGTGTATCGAAGCTGTAAGCCATATAGCCCTTGGCATTGAGCAATGGCAGATAGTCACTGAACGATGGCTCGTTCATCTTGATAGTCTGCCCCTGTCCCGCTATTGCGACGCTGGCGAGCAGGATGGTGATGATGGTTTGCTTGTTCATATTCGTTTCGTTTGTTTCTTCTTATTATTAACGTGCAGAAATGCAGAAATGTCGCTTAGGTTGGCGCTAAAAAAGGAATGTTGGCGTAATTTTCCTCTGTTATCTATTCTTTGCATAGAATTTCCTCGTTTTATGATAGATAATCGAAGAAATGTTGTATCTTTGAACTCAGAAACCAAGAAAACTATGATGGATTATGACCTACCTCAACCAATTCCACAAGGAAGCGACGGAACGCAAGCTGCGGAAGATAGCCGAATCCTTGAAGTCGCCGATGAGCTCCGAAGACGCTGCAAACTACATGAAGCGAAACTTCGAGATGGCGAAAACCATGTGAACACCCGACAAATAGAGGAGAGTGTTGCAGAGCAATACGCAAAGGAGACCAAGTCGTGGATTCCTTTTCCTGACGTTTTTGAATGAGGTACACCCGGGCCATGTGGGAATGAAAATGATACTTATGTGGCAAACGACATCATCTATAAGGTCAACAATCTACTAAATTGCGGTTCTATTATTCATCTTTTGGAACGAACCATTTGGCACAATGCCATCTTTTACGAAACTGCTTATTCTCTATATGGCTTCACGGGTTTCGAAGGACGAACAATCATGCCGATCCTCCAGCAACGACTTATCAAGAATGCCCGTCCCGCCACGCAAGTGATGATTGACACTTATTTGGCTGCTCTCGGATTTGTGAAGACCAGCCGCACGGGACATTTCACCAATGGTACGTACGAAGTTTGGGACTTGTTTCCTCGCAATGTGCTGGTTGACTCCGAGGGCGACCTCTATGTCGTGGATGCAGAAATTCGGAAACTGTAAGCGACGAGGGCGAGCAGGGCGGTGATGATGGTTCTTTGCAAGCAAAGCGGCAGAGCCGAGCGCTTGAAGTGTCAAGCGACCAAGGTCGAGCTTTCTTGTTCATTTCCCTTCAAATAT
>CADCOX010000361.1 GCA_902803195.1 uncultured Bacteroidales bacterium | reverse complement strand
GGCGTTGTAGTCGCCCGTCGCAGGGATGATGGTGAACTGCGAGTGACTGCCTTTAGGCTTGTCGTAGTAGACGCCCACATAGTCGCTTCCCTTCTGAGCGCCGTCGATGCCCACGTACTTCGAATTCTTTTTGTTGATGAGGTAGACGTAGGTGCCTACTTCAGTCTTCCAACAAAAGCGGTCATCGGTGGAGCGCGCTTCCAACGTCATGCTCCAGCCGTTGCTGCCGCTGGCCGCAAGGTATTTGCCGCTACTCTTCTGGCGCAGCAGCACATAGCCGCTTTTGCCGCTGTCTTCGGCCACGAAAACATAACTGTCCGGATTGCTGTTCTTGCCAAATGCCGACAAAGCGGGGCCGTCGCCTGCCGCATTGGAGCCCAGCAGTTTCTCATAGATGTTGAGCCAAATGAGGTATTCCTTGCCAGCCGTGATGGCAGCAGCGTGGAGGCCTTGACAAATGCCGAGCACGAGGAGCAAGGCGAGGATGTGGAATCGTTTCATAAGAGTGCTATGATTTAGTTGCGTTAGTAGTTTCTTTCTTTTTTGCGGTGCAAAGTTAATGCTTTTTTCCGAATAACGCCCCTTTCATGTCCATAAAATCGATGAAAGAGTGTTTTGCACTTCTTTATCTCTGCTGCTTTTCACCTATATAGCATGCTAAATGCGCCTGCCGTCACGCTTTCGTACACGTCCTGTCGCAGCCCTCTCATCGTCTATTTGCGCAGCCCCGATTGTCTGTTCGTGCAGTCCCAATCGACTGTTCGCGCAGTCCCAATCGTCTGTTCGCGCACCCCCAATCATCAAGTGATGGCGTCTATCACGTCTATTCGCATCAGGTGGACCACCATGGTGATCCACCTCGCACATATATACGCTCAGCCCTTAGCGTATATACGTGTAATGCCGAGCGTATATACGTGTGAGGCTTAGCGAATATATGTATCGGACTTAGCGTATATACGTGTAGCGCTTAGCGTATATATGTGTAAGGCAGAGCGTCTTCTCATATCAAATCCACCATCTGCTTACATCAATATTCTTGTCTATTGACTCTATACAAAATACCCACGACGAATCGTTTGTTGCCTTGCTTGTATTTGATATAGTAGACCAGTTCTATTCCTTTTCGCCTTCCCTTCTGTCGCGGAAGAGGAGAAGTTCTTGGATGACCTCTTCGGGGTCATCGGTGAGGGAGAGAAGGAGGTTCTTGTACATGCCCGTATGGGTGAGGTCCTGCAGGAGAGGGTAGATGGGCATCTGCTCTGTCCAGAAGTCTTTGCCGAAGAAAATCATGGGACTAGAGAAACCGAAGGATAGATAATGGTTCTGCACGGCATCCTGGAAGATTTCCTGCATCGTACCTGCGCTGCCGGGCGTGTAGATGATACCTCCATAGGCGATGGTGAGGATGGTATCCTCGCGTATGCTGTTCTCGAAGAACTTGGCTATATGTGTGGCAAAGGGCGTTGAAGGCTCGTGGCCGTAAAGCCAAGTGGGAATGCCGAGGCTGATATAGCGATTCTGCGGGTAGCACTTCATGACATGGAACGCCGATGAGAGCCATCCCGCATCTCTGAACGTAGGTGCACAACTGAGCATGGAGATGGCTTCGTCGAGGTCGGCCGACGTGCGGCCTGCCATCCATGCGCCAAGGTGCGTAGCTTCCATAGCACCTGGTCCGCCGCCGCTGAGCATGTAGAACCCGAGTTCGGTGAGCCGCTTGCTCAGATGGGCAATCTGACGGTACATGGAATCTGTACGGCAGAGGGCATGACCGCCCATAATGCCTATGTACCGACTTGATTCATAGCGATGAAGGAAAGTGTTGAGCCCCGTGTGGATGCCGTGGTCATGCAGCGAGCGCGCCAACGATTCCTCGACGGAGTCGGTGGTCTTGCCTAAAGCAATATAATGAGCATAGACACGGCTGTCATAGCATTGCGCGAAGCTCTCCTCATGATCGGGGTCGTAGCCCTCGTAGAGCTCGGCTGCAGAATAGAGTTGATGGCGGGTGACATCGTAGGGCACCGTCTGCAGGTGTTCGACGATTCCTGCTAATTTAGCGTGGTCGGGTTGTGAGAGCATGCGGAACAGGGGATGAAGGATGAATACTTATGGATAATCGCTGATGAGCTCGGCTTGCAACCTCAGAGGTTGTTAAGGAGCATGTCGAGGGAAGCTTCGTCCTGAATGAGAACCTCGCGAGGCTTTGAACCTTGTGCTGCCCCTACAACACCAGCTTTCTCGAGTTGGTCCATGAGTCGTCCGGCACGGTTGTAGCCAATGGAGAACTTGCGTTGAATCATGCTTGTAGAGCCTTGCTGGGTCGTGACGATAAGGCGAGCCGCATCTGCAAACATCGGGTCGAGGTGCTCCATGTCGACATCGTTGGCACCGGTGCCTCCGTCCTCCATAGGCGGACGCGGCAGAGCGAAAGGATGGCCGTAGCTTTGTTGGCAAGCGATGAACGAGGCTATGCGCTCCACTTCGGGCGTGTCGACGAATGCGCATTGGAGACGAACGGGCTCGCTACCCGCGAGGAAGAGCATATCACCCTTGCCGATGAGTTGGTTGGCACCCGGACGGTCGAGGATAGTACGAGAGTCAATCATCGCGCTGACCTTGAAGGCCATACGTGCGGGGAAGTTGGCCTTGATGGTACCCGTGATGATGTTGGT
>CADCOX010000360.1 GCA_902803195.1 uncultured Bacteroidales bacterium | reverse complement strand
TAACCCAAAAAGTGCAAACATGAAAAAGAAAACTCCTTTTTCGTTCTCATTGAGAGCGTGTTTGACAGTTTTGTGCCTTTTCTTCGCTACGGCGTTCTATGCACAAAACGTGAACGTACAGGGTAGAGTCACTGATGACACGGGCGAACCTGTCATTGGTGCTACGGTTAAGGTGATGGGCTTGAACGCTGGCACCATAACAGATGCCAACGGACACTACAGCCTTTCAGTGCCTGCCAACTCTATTCTTGAATTCTCGTGCATGGGTTTCAAGACCCAAAGCGCGAAGGTCGGTGCTGGAAATTCCTCACTCAACATTCAGTTTGGCGAAGATGTCAGTGCACTCAGCGAAGTCGTTGTGACAGCTCTCGGTATGAGACGTGAGCAGAAAGCGCTGGGTTATGCTGTCACAGAGCTGAAGGCAGAAGACCTCGACGCCAACGTTATCAATCCCGTACAAGCGCTGCAAGGTAAAGTTGCCGGTGTCGAAATCAGCAACGGTGATGGTGGCTTGTTCGGCTCCTCTAGGATATTGATTCGTGGAGCTTCTACTCTTGGAAAGAACAACCAGCCTATTTACGTTATTGATGGCGTCATTCTTGACAATGGAATTAAAGACGGCGATGCCGACTGGAGCACAAACGACACCGACTGGGGTAACGAACTAAAGAACCTCAACCCCGATGATTTCGAGACGGTATCTGTGCTGAAGGGTGCAGCCGCTACTGCACTTTATGGCTCACGCGGTCTGAATGGCGCTATCGTCATCACGACCAAGAGCGGTAAAGGACGCAAGGGCTTGGGCATCAATTTCTCTCAAACACTCGGTATCGACCATGTCTATTCCGGCCCTTCGTTCCAGAATGAACGTGGCCCTGGTTACATGTCAGGTTACAACTACTACAAGCCCTCTGGCAATGCTCAGCACACCAACGAGTTCGACCTGAATGCTGATGGCGTTCGCACCATCTCTTGGCTGGACGCCGACTACAGCTGGGGTCCCCGCTTCGACGGCCAACCCATCGAATACGTCGACTATTCGATGATTCCCTATTCGCCTGTCAAGAACAACTTCGTGGACGCCTACGACAACGCATTCAACACCAACACCAACGTAGCTATTCAGGGCGGTAATGAGACTACTTCGTTCTACACCTCTATGTCTTATCGTTACAACAACGGTACGACCCCGAACAACTCGTTCAGCCGTCTGTCGTTGCTGGCCAAGGGTAGCCATAAGATATCCAAGGCTGTTGAACTCGAGGCTGGCATCTCCTTCGCCAACTCCTATCCTAAGCAAGGTGGTGAGACCAACTTCGGAGAGCGCTTCATCGATGGCAATTTCGATCGTTTATATGACACCCGCCAGTGGCGCGACAAGTACAAAGGCGCTCATGGAGGCCTGGCTCAACAGGCTTATGGCGATGAGTACGGCAGTGTCGTCGGTCGTGGCATATGGTGGAGCATCTATGAAAACGAATATAGCCAGAAGGAGACCATGGTCCGTCCGAACGTTAAGTTGAACGTTGACTTTACGTCTTGGCTGAAGTGGACCACTGAAGGTAACTACAACTACTACTACAAGCGCTACGAAGCCAAGGAACTCGGTTCGGGCTACGCTAACGAAGGTGGCTGGTACCAGATGAGCCTCTACACGAAGGAACAGACCAATTTCAACACCGGCCTTTCATGGAGCAAAGACCTCGGCTCTGACTTCAACCTCGGCGGTTTCCTCCGTATGGAATACTACCACAACTTCGTACAATCGATGTCGGAGAATACCAATGGCGGTCTCGTCGTTCCCGGCCAATTCTTCATTGGAAACTCCAAAGAAACACCTTCCTACTCAGGTACCATCTCGGGCGAGAAGAGCATCTACTCTATCGCTGGTATGCTCTCACTGAGTTGGCGCGACCAGATTTACCTCGATGTAACGGGTCGTAATGACTGGTCTTCATCGCTCGTCTACGCTGACGAACATGGTAACTATTCCTACTTCTATCCTTCTATCAGCGGTTCATGGTTGATCTCCGAGACCTTCCGCGACAAACTCCCCGATTGGATTTCGTTCGCAAAGGTCCGCGGTTCATGGGCACAGGTCGGTAATGATACCGAAGCCTATCTGCTTAACAGCGCCTACGAACTCTTCAATGGCACGACGAACCAAGGTAAGACCTATTCACTCCGCCTGAGCGACACGGCTTACGATCAAAACCTGAAGCCTGAGCGCAAGAACTCATGGGAAATCGGTCTTGATTGGCGCTTCCTCAACAACCGCATCGGTCTGGACTTTACCTATTATAAGGAGAACACTAAGGATCAGATCATGAGAATCTCCGTTCCCAGTGTCTCTGGTCTCTCTTATCAGTACATCAACGCAGGTAACATCCAGAACAAGGGTGTTGAAATCGCCCTCAACACGACTCCTGTCAAAACAAAGGACTGGCAGTGGGATTTGAACTTCACATACACGAAGAACACCTCTAAGATTGTCAGCCTCCACGAGAACGTTGCTGACTTCATCACCCTCACTGGTATGGCTGCCTACGGTAACTACCGTATCGCATCCGTTGCCGAGGTCGGTGGCGAATATGGCCTGCTGAAATCTGATGCTACGCCTAACTATGACGAAGAGACAGGTCTTCCCATCCTCGAGACGGCTTCTTATTCTGGTCGTCACTCCGTCTACTTCTCACGTTCTGGTGTTGTTAAGACCGTTGGTAAGATTCAGCCTGACTTCCTCGGCTCAATCAACACTTCCCTCCGTTGGAAGGATTTGACGCTTCGTGCCACGCTCGATGCACGCTTTGGTGGTAAGGTTGCTATCTATGGCTCGCACTATGGAACTGCCTATGGCTTCCTCGAGGATGCTCTCGTCGGTACCAGCGCAGCTCATGGTGGTTTAACCTACACCTCTATCTGGGATGGCGAACAGTACGACGATGGTATCATCCCGAATGCTATGATGCCTGCAGGCTACGAAATGCCTCTACCCAGTGGTGGCACATATGTCATCGGTAGCAGTAATGGTGGCAAGAACGAGACTTATGCATCGCTCGTTGAGCGCGGTCTGGCTGATCCTCAGCACGCTTCGTCTTGGAACTATTGGAACAACTCTTGGGGCCGCGCTGCTGTAGGTGATGGCATCTCTGACAGCTGGTTTACCGACTTGAACTACATCGCATTGCGCGAAGTGGCCCTGAGCTATCGCCTGCCTCGCAAGTACGCTTCGAAGATTGGTGCTCAGAACCTCAACTTAACCATTGCCGGTCGCAATTTGGGCTACCTGCTCAACTCATTGCCCAACCACTTCAATCCTGAATCCTTCCGCGGTACGGCAGCTTCACAGTTCAATATCCGTTCTGTAAGCCCCTACACTGCAAGTTACACTTTCACCATTAACGCAACCTTCTAATAACAGACCGATATGAAATTCTATAGATTATTTTTAGCTGCCTTAGCGCTAAGCTCAATTTCCCTGACTGGTTGCCGCGATGATTTTGCTGAATTGAACCAGTCGCCCTCAGCTGTAACAGAGGCTAATATCAGCTATCTGTTTGCCGAGGCCGTCAACAATTTCAAGCCCGACTGGTATCTGGAGTATTACTACAACGCTCCTATGAAGTATCAGTGGGCTGGCTGGGGACAGTCCTCCTCTGGTGCTGGTGAAGGACTGATCACGTTGACTGCCACAGGCGATCAGGGCTATATGTACCTCCAGACATTGAAGTATGTACGCGATATGGAACATGCTTTCCAAGGTTTATCAGCAGAGGAACAGCTCACGAATAAGCCATATCTCGCAGCAGCTCGCGTCCTGACTATTTATTCGGCTATCTTCGATACCGACATGTATGGTTCCATTCCTTACGATGAAGCCTGCACAGGTGCTTACGAGGGTGGCACTATTACTCCTAAGTACGACAGCGTAGAATACCTCTTCGATGAGTGGATTAAGACACTTGACGAGTGTATTGCTGACTTCGCAGCTCCTAATGCTTCTATGATCAATACGCAGGATGTCGTCTTCGGTGGTGACTTAGCTAAATGGGCAAAGTTCGCCAACTCACTGAAGCTCCGCATTGCTGTCCGCTTGATTAACGCCAATCCCACGTTGGCCAAGCAAATTGCTGCCAATGTTAAGAGCGCTGCTTGCGGATATATAGATGATTTAGGTGATGATGTAATGTTCAACAAGGCTTCCGAATCCAATGAAAACAACGACTTCGTCTACCATTGGGATAACGATTTCTACGGCTGCGTAGCTTCCAAACATGTCATCGACTTCATGGTCGGAGGTTTGGATCCGCGCGTACGCTTCTTCTACAAGAAGAACAACTGGAACTCAACTATTGTCAACGCTTACCTCGAAGCTGGTCTCGAACTGCCTGATTTCATCGCAGCTAACGTGAATGTGAAGACCGATGAGGAGGGCGGCAAGCACTTCGATTCGTGGGCTGGCCTTGGCGAGCCCTGGGTACGCTACTATGGCATGACTGACGATTGGAATGCTTACAACGATGGCACAGGCAAGTACAAGTGGTACTTCCCCAGCATGTATGGTAAATCGGCCACAGAACTGCAGATCTACAATGCTGAAGGAAAGAACGGAACCGTCTATACGGCTTACTCTACACTTCAGCAGATGATGATCATCGGCCGTCGTTATTCCGCTACGGCTCAGTGCCAAGGCGCAACTCTCCCAGACGAGGCTCAGAAGGCTTACTGGAAAGAAGATAATCGTCCATGGTATGGACTCTACTTGGGTGCCGGTGAGGTCAATCTCTACCTTGCAGAGTTCGCTATGCTCGAAGGCAATGAGGCTCAGGCCAAGAACTACTATGAGAAGGGCCTCCGCTTCTCCGTACAGGAGTTTGATAAGCTCTCTGAGCTGAACAAGATTGCTTATCGAGCCAGTGTCAAAGGTTGCTTCACTTATGATGCTAATGAGGCTCCCATCGACCTCAAAGAAGGTGAAATTGATGCTATGCTGGCAACTCCCAACTACGCCTTCACGGGAACAGCCAAGGAGAAATTGGAGAAGATCTACCTCCAAGAGATGGTCCACTTCACTCTCTATCCTAATGAGGTTTATGTCACAGCTCGTCGCTCAGGCTATCCCAGCTATACATCGGCCATCTGCGCACGTCCTCGCTATTCGGAGGTCCCCTCTGAGAAGATTCCTCGTCGTTTCCCGACTGGCGCTATCACCGAGGATGACAAAATGGGTCCCAACCGTCAGGCTGCTTATGCCGAGCAAGGTCTAACGCCAACGTCCGATGGCCTCTACAATCCAGTCATCTGCTCAGAGCGTCTCTGGATTGATAAGAATGCTCCTGCTTGGGGACAGCCCAAATAATCCGTTTTCGGACAAGTAAACTCTATTAAATGTGCCTCGCCTCGTAGCGAGGCACATTTTTTTGTGTTCTTTGCCATCGGTTTGTGAGAAAAGTTGTATATTTGCACACCAATTCAACCTTAACAGCTTATGAAACG
>CADCOX010000359.1 GCA_902803195.1 uncultured Bacteroidales bacterium | reverse complement strand
GGTGACCTGCTGCTGCGCGAATGGAAACATCTGCCTTACACGAGTGCAGCCGAGCGCCAGCATCGCCACGTCTCGCATCTGATGTGCCTCTACCCTTTCAACCTGCTTGACGGCGATGCCACATTGACTCAGGCCGTACGCCATTCCCTGCTGCTACGCGGCGAGCGCAATACGGGTTGGGCGATGGCCTGGAGGCTCTGCCTATGGGCTCGTCTGGGCGACAGCGAACAGGCATACGCCACGCTGCGATCGGCCTTGCGGCATGCCAAGAGCTATGCCGTCAGTACGAATCCTGCCGTGGCCGGCATCTATTGCAACCTGCTGTCGGCCCACCCTCCATTCCAGATCGATGGAAACTTCGGCGTCACGGCGGGCATAGCTGAAATGCTGCTGCAGAGTCATGGGGGTATTCTGCGCCTATTGCCAGCACTGCCTGAGGCATGGCGGGACGGCGGCATGGTGCACGGTCTGCGCGCTGAAGAAGGATTTGAGGTCGACATCAGTTGGCGAGGCGATGATGTGGAAGCCAACGTCCACTCGCTGGCAGGGCGCGACTGCCGGCTATACGTCCCAGCTGAACGTTACGTGACAATCACAGATGCCAACGGACAAACGCTCTGCTACAATTATGGCGAGGAAACGACCTTGGAGTTCGCAACCATCGAGGGCGAGAGTTACATCGTCTCGCTTACCAACACGGAAGGAACAGAGACGGCCAAGCATGAGATTATGGCGCGGCACGACTCATCTACGTCCAACCGCTACGACCTCGCTGGACGGCGACTCTCATTCCGTCCCTCACGAGGGCTTTATATCGAGAACGGGCGCAAGTGGATGGTCCGTCCACAATGAGACCGCGAGGCTCTGACGATTTAGACTGTTGATGTTTATTCTTACACAAAGACGCGGAGACACAGAGTTCTTATGTTTTCTCTGTGTCTCCGTGCCCTAAAACTTATCAAGCTTATGAGGATAAGTGGAGTCTTTACTTGACAAGGACCTTGCGGCCTCCGACGACGTAAACATCGCCACGGCGTGGCTGGTTGACGCGACGGCCGTCGATGGTGTAGACAGGCTGTCCACTGAGAGCGTCGGCCGAAGTGATGTCATGGATGCCGACAGCAGGATCGACCTTCACGCGGAGGATACCTTCGGCAATCTGACTGTCGTCCCAGACGAGACCACGCTCGCGGTCGATGAGGATGGTCTCGAGGACAGGCGTGCCCGTGACACTGCTGACATCCTTCCAGAGACGTACGATATCGCCATCCTGGGCGCTTTCGATGAAGGCATCGGAGCAATAGAGTTGGAGGGTGCCGTTGATGGTGAGCTTGCCTATGTTCTGCAAAGAGGTGCCACCCGTGGACGTCTCCGTAGCCGCGCGGCTGAAGCCGAGTTGCAAGTAGGCGCCTTTGGCGATAGTGACATTCTTGCCGTCGAAATTCATCTGTCCCGTGGTGGCCGAGGCGGTAGCTCCGACGTGGAGCGTGCCGCCAGCCAGGACGTTGACAGCGCTATTGAGCAAGGGCACCGAAGCGGTGGTGACGCCTGAGAGGATGCCGCCTTTGGCAACAGTGAGGGCACCAGTGCCGAGCTGTGCGCCCGACTTGATGCAAAGCTCACCGGCATTGACGCGCGTGGTGCCCGTGTGGTTGCTCTTGCCGCTGACGGTCATCTTGCAAGTGCCGACCTTCGCGAAGTTGGTTTTGTTGCTGCCACCGCCATCGGTGAAGGTGCCAGCGAAGGTGAAGTCGCCGAGGTCGCTGTTACCTACGTTCCACGTATTGCTGCCACTGACGGCAGTCTGATTCTTGAAGTTGGAAATCGGATGAGCAAGCGAGCCCGTGCCAGAGAGGCGGCCGATGGTGAAGGACTGGGCCACGTTCGTGACAGTGCATCCTGCAGCGATGTCGAGGGTAGCCTTAGGCATGCCCGTGCTGGCATCGAGAGGCAGCCAGATTTCCTTCGTGGTATGCTTGATCGTACCTTCGAACTTCGACCAGTCGCCGGTGATGCGCACGCGGCTGACCTTGTTGCGCGGCACTATGGTGAGCGTGCCTTCGCCCGTAATCTTATTGGCGTAGGCCGTGTAATAAACATCCGTCAGATACCAAGTGCCAGACTTGCCCTTAGGAACGACGATGGCGTGGGAGGCTGCTTGCGAGTCGTCGTAGAGGGCGCCGCCCTGGAACTCGACCGTCGCAGCAGGATTACCGCTGAAGGTGTTGACTGCACCAGCAGCGATGACCAAGCGCTGGAGCGAGCTGTTGGCATAGACCTTGAGCCAGGCGTTACCGGTCTTAGTAAGGAGGGTGCCGCTGAAGCCGCGATTCATGTTGAAGTCGGCATTCGTGTTGAGTACACCGCCCTCAGCCGTAAGGAACTGCATGGGCGAACCCTGGGTGACGACAGCCGTATTGCGGAGCGTAGCGCCATTCTCGATAATGAACTTATTGGCAGCGGTGTTGACACCTCCGAGGTGGCCGTTGGCTTGGTTCTCATTGCTAAGCGATGCGACCGATAGCGTACCTTGGCTGATGCGTGTGCCGCCAGTGTATGTATTGTCGGTGGAAACAGTGAGCGTGCCTGTGCCTCGTTTGATGAGTTTGGACTTGCCGACGATTGCGCCCGTGCCGCTGAAGGTGTAGTTCTTGCTGGCATCGACAATGATACTGTCAGCCTGGATGTCGCCCTTGATGCTGACAGTTAAGCGGCTGGCATCGTCGGTGAAACGCACGATGTCGTCGGTAACAAAGCTCTCAGGCGTGGTGGGACTGGCAGTGAGGGCAAAGTTCTCGTCGCCCCCGAACTGCCACTGGGCGCTCTCGGCTCCCGTCCAGACAATATCGCCTGCCGAACGGACGACGCTGACGACGAGGTAGATCTTGTCGTTCTCTTGCACGAGTTCTGCCTTGACTGCAGTGCCCAGGCCTTCGATAATGATATCAGAGAGTTTGCCTTTGATTTCTTCCACGCCCTCGAACAAGAGGTAGCGGCCAGCCGCCAGATCGCTTGCACCATCGGATGGATGGACAACGAACTCGAACACGGGGGCCAGATACTTGGGACCGTAGTTGAGCCAATTGCCAGTGAGGTGAGTCTCGATGTTGACGAGGCGCGCTTGGATTGCATCGGCAGCAGTACCCTCGCTGTAGACATCCATCTGCACACGAGCGCCGAAACCGAGCATGAGGGAGTCGGTCTGGACACGGCCACGATGGTCAGCCCCACCGGGACGAAGGATGGAAGCGTAGTCCATCTTTATGCGACGGAAGGCACCTCCATCGGAGTTAAGTTCGGCGAAACGATTGAGCCAGAAACTGCTCTGGAGCATCTTGCCATTGAAGTTAACCGTACCCGCCCAGACGTCGGTGTTGCCCGTATGGGTGAACTCCGAGGCTGGAAGCGTTAGGACACCATCGCCTTGCTTGACCAGGCGTGCCTTGCCGGCAAGACTGCCGCCGCTGACGGTGCAGGCATAGACTTCGGTGTCGACTTTGGCTGTTCCGTTAAGGACGTTGCTGTTGGTGCCCTGCACCCACGTGGGGACATAGAAGGTGGCAACGGCAGGCTGGGCGCCGTCGGACATGCTGACGGTCGTATTGGCCGACTCGCAGATGAGGACATGCTGACCCTTAGTGTCAGCATTGATGGCACCGCCATTGCCAAGCACTACACGGCCCGTGGTGGTCAAAGGAGGCGGAGGCGTAGTAATGCCTTCCATCTGCCCGAGGAAGTAGCTCTTGTGAGGTGGTTGATTGTAACCCACGCACTGCCAGACCATAGCGTTGCGGTACTGATGATCGTGCCAAAGCGTGTAGATGCGGAAGGTTGTGGGAATAGCGGTGGTCCAAATACGAATCTTCGTATTGTTCTCGGCTCGCATGACCAATTCCTCGCGCCAGTCGCCGAAGATATCAGCAAGCGCACAGGGATTGTTTTTGCTATCATTGTTGGTGTTACAACCCGACGTGGTAAGCAGACGGCCACCTCCGGGCTTGTAGATAGCAGCCTCACGAGCTTCGCTGCCAGGACTGTCCATCACCTCGTCACAGAGGTCACCATCCCAATAGATGCGCTGATTGAGATGGCTCCAGAAGAGGGCGTCGTTCGTTCCTCCAGTTGACGGTCCGCCATCGATGACCTTGTCGGCGGTGAGGGAGACCAGCCCCGTCTGCGTACTGCGTCCCATTGAACCGGGGAAAGAGTTGGAGAAATTAGCGGCTAGGGCACGCCCGTCGTCAGCAGTGGACTGCAGGCGATAGAGGATCTTGCCCGTAGTGGCATTCCAATAGGTACAAGCAGGCGACGTCTCATTGCAGGTAAACTGCTCGTTGCCGTGGCGATAAGGGTCGAGGTCAGCGCAATGCTGAGCATCGCCATGTCCGAGGCCTGTCGTACAGAGGCCCTTGCCATTGTCGTCAATGATCATGCTACCGAAGATGATTTCGTCGCGACCATCCCAGTCGACATCGCCAATAGCGAAGTTGTGGAAACCATTGCCAAACCAAGGCGAGCCTCCGCTATACTCATTCCAACGCCAGCGCTGAGTCAATTTATGCGTGGCAGGATCGACATCCAGAGCGCAGAACTTATGACGAGTATAGCAGCCACGACCGAGGAAGATGCTAGCATGACGACCATCGAGGAAGGGCGCTCCGAAATAGTGTTTTGTGGAACGGTGACCGGTATCATTCTCACCCCAAACGGTCTTGTAGTCGCTCTCACCAGCTTCAAAGCGCGGCAGCGGATAAGCCATAGGCGTGAATTTCTCTGTCTGCCCGTCCCAACCATAGGGTTCGCCCGTCTCGCCATTGAGGTAGAGCAGGTATTCCGCTCCGTTGCGGGTATACTCGTCGCGAGGAGCGTAGTAATTCATGTTGCCTATCTGGATGTTTTTGCCCGTAGCGGTATGGATGATCATGTTGTCGGCGCCGCGCATAATACACTCGGCCTTGCCATCCTCGTCCCAGTCGAAAGCCACAAGGTCCCACTGCTCATCAGGACCTGCCATGAGGTTAGGGCCGAGGTCGATGCTCCAAAGGCGTTTACCCTCGAGGGTATAGCACTCATAGAGGTTGAAGCGCGTGCGATTGCCAGACTCGGTGAGCGAGGGGTTGCTGCCCCTGTAGTTGCGTTTGATGATGAATTCCACAATGCCATCGCCAGTCACGTCGCCCAGCGAGATGTCATTGAGCTCATACATGGAGGTGACGACGGCTCCGGCGCGGTCAGTCACGGAGGCCACGCTGATATCCTTGTAGCCATTATTCCAGCGCGTCACCTCAGCGCACTTTTCCTGTTCGACACCATTCACCACAGCTGCCACCTGATACTTAGTCGTGGCACTACCTCCGCTATGGGAGTAGCAGCCGACGGTGAGGCCCGCCTTCAGGAGATTGCCGTTGGCATAGAGGTTGTAGGTCACATCATAGTATTCCTCGCCGAAGATTTTCCAGCTGACGAAATTGCCGCTGCCCGAGCCGCCGTTGACGTTGGCTGGCACTGCTACGAGGCCACGATCCAAGCGGTCGGTATGGCGTTGCGCACAGAGGGGCATGAACGCAAACATGACCAACAAAAAGAAGATTGTTCTTGTCTTCATTGTCTTATCGTTTATGTTAGTAATCGGTAAATGAAAGCGCTTGAGGACAGCAGAAGCGCCTTAGCGCTGCAAAAGTAGCAAGTTTTCATGAGGTAGGCGTTAAGTTATTTGTTTTTTAACCTTTGTTTTTTGCTCAAAGGCGATGCTTAAGCGAAGAAAAAGGCCGTTTTGCTTGTACAACTGCAGAAAAAAGCCTTACTTTGTGCTCCATAACGCACCCGAAACGTATTTTGTATCACCGAAAAACCATCACCGATATGACATTCACAGAAAAAGCCTGGCCTATATTCGAGAAGGCCATTCGCGACTTCCATGTCACTAACGACGTCGATACTCCCATCCAGAACCCCTATCCCGAGGGCTGCATCGAGCACGACCTCTATCTGAAGAACTGGATAGACACGGTTCAATGGCATCTGGAGGACCTCATCCGCGATCCAGAGATTAACCCTGTTGCCGCCCTTGCGCTCAAACGGCGCATAGACCGCAGCAATCAGGAGCGTACCGACCTCGTGGAGACCATCGACAGCTATTTCTACACACGCTTTCATGATGTAGAGCCTAAGTTTCAAGCGACCATCAACACGGAGAGCCCAGCTTGGGCAATAGACCGATTGAGCATCCTCGCCCTTAAGATCTATCACATGAGCGAGCAAACGAAGCGCACCGATGCCAGCGAAGAGCATCGAGCCGCCTGTCAGAAGAAACTGGATGTACTTTTGGAACAGCAAGAAGATCTCTCGACAGCCATCGACCAGCTGCTCGCCGACCTCGCAGAAGGACGCAAATGGATGAAGGTGTACAAGCAGATGAAGATGTACAACGACCCCTCTACCAATCCTGTGCTATACGGGAAGAAGTAAGGAGTGGCAACAAAGAGATGTGAGAGCTACAATTTTTCAACGATGAAGCGCTATCTCCTATTCCTCGTATTGCCCTTGCTTGCTGTGGCCTGCTCCGATGATGAGCGCGACGAAACCTATCCGTCACTCATCACCGAGATGGCCATCTTGCGTTCAGATGCCGATGGCGTCATCAGTCGCTTCACCACGGATGGAGGTGCTAACTATGCCCTCTCGAAGTCTCTCACAGGCGTACATCCCAATGCGGCTTGGCGTTTTCTCGTTGGCTATGCCCTCGATGACAGCCAGCATGCCGCCATCTATGCGATGGACCCTGTCATCGTATTGCGCGACAGCACGTCCCGCGCCAAGGTGTATCGCGACCCGGTGGCCTTCGTCAGCTCATGGCTCGGAGGTGGTTTCGCCAATTTCCACCTGTTGCCGCGCACACAAGGTGGCACCCATGGGTGGGGTTTCCTTCGCGACAGCACGTCGACCAACTCACTGGGCGGCACGACCTACCATCTATCGCTCTACCATCGTCAAGGTAAAGACCCCACTGCCTATTCCGCTGATACCTACCTCAGTCTTGCCCTCGACAGCGTAACCATTTCGCCCACAGCATCAGATTCCCTCAACATCACAATCAACACCTTTGATGGCCAACGCTTGTGTCGATTCCCGATAGCAAAGAAGCGCGACTAAAGGAGAGTAGATATAGAACAGAAAAAGCCCCTAATTGGGGCTTTATTCTTTTATAACTTAAATTCTTACGCTCAGTCTTGTTTCGCCTTTTCGTAATTGAAAAGGGGATTGGCGTACATCGTGAGCAGACGTTCACGCAGGAAGGCTGCATCGGGCTCCAAGCCACGGTCAGTCAAGTCCTTAGCCGCCATGGCAAGACGCTGAGCGAGATAATCGTTGAACGTCCGCTCGTCAGCCTCGTCGTAGTGCTCTGCATGGGTTCGGTTGCCTTGGAGCAGGTCGGCCGCGATGAAGTTGCAGGGATAGAGACGATAAGAGCGGTGAATCTCGCGGTCGATGTGCTTAGCCACAAGCGAGAAGACTTCTGTTTTGTCTAATGTCGCATCGAGCGTACCGAGCCATTCATCCAGGCAAGGGGCAGCCGCGAAATGAACATGTCCTTTACGACCGAAGATGCCTGTCTTCATGTTGTCGAGGTCGTCCTGCTTGCTCTTCTTGAAGCCTTTGACATCGCGCTTCATCTGAAATTCAATCGCCTTGAGATAGTCGCAAGGATCAAATTCATATGAAAGCGACAATGGCACGATATGCATGTGCCTCAGCCGTTCAACGACAGAACCTTCTCCGCCCAAGGTCATCATCTTCAGCACAGCCTCCTGCGTGCGGTCGTCCGAGTCCTTGGCACGTCCTTCACGCTGCGCAATCCAGATGTTCTCCTGCTTTTCGTTGACAGCGAAATGCATGTAACGACTCATCGTCTGCGAGGCACGCAACTTCTCGCGCATCGAAAGCGAGCGCTGCACGACAAAAGCCTTATTCAGGCGCACCAGCGTGCGGATCCAAGGATAAATGAGCAGGTTGTCACCTATAGCTATCTCGACGGTAGTGGGGAACTTGGCATCATGAAGCATAAGGTCAAGTATAGCACTATCAAGCACGATATCACGGTGATTGCTAACAAACGTGTAGCGCTCCTCACTTGGCTTAATGCCTTCGTAAGCAAAGGTATGACCTGTAGAATAGCGGTGCAGGATATATCGCACAACAGGCTTCATGAAGCGCATCTGGAAGTCCAGCGTTGTGTTGACGCCTATGCTGGCCAGCCGAAGTAGGCCACGGCTCCAACTCAAAGGGAGGAAAGGCACAAAACCCTTGAGGAGACGTCCGAAATGGCGATCGTGCAGCAGGCTGTGAATAGCCCCACGTACCTCATCGTCTGCGTAGGGCCGTATGTCCTTGAATTCTTCGGGTATCTGTGAACTTTGCATAACCAGAGTTTTTATGACTTTTAATTAATGACGAATGACTTTTAGAATGACGAATGATGAATGACGAATGACGAATGACGAATGACGAATGACGAATGATGAATGACGAATGACGAATGACGAATGACGAATGACGAATGACGAATAAGGATTGCCTTTAGAAATGGCAGGTAACTTGAATTCGTCATTCCGAGCGAAGCGAGATTCGTCATTCGTCATTAATTAAAAGTCATTCGTCATTCTAAAAGTTATTCTTACAGTTTGTCCTCAATAATCTCCGTGAGGACGTCCTTGATGTCGAGTCCGGCGGCGCGCACCTGCTGGGGAATGAAACTCGTAGCAGTCATACCCGGCGTAGTGTTGATTTCCAGCATATTGATGCAGTCGCGCTCGCGCCCGTCATTGTCTTTCGCCTTCGTGACGATGTAGTCGATGCGGATGATGCCTGAGCAGCCGAGGATGTCGTAGATAGCACTTGAGAGCGCTTGTACACGGTCGCGCAATTCGTCGGGGATGCGGGCTGGTGTGATTTCGTCGACCTCGCCTTTGTATTTGGCATCATAGTCGAAGAATTCATTATGCGTAACCACTTCGGTCACAGGGAAGATAACATCCTTTCCGCTTACCTTGTAGAGGCCGCACGTGAGTTCCGTTCCTGGCATGAAGGCCTCCACCATCACCTCGTCGCTCTCGCCCATGGCCTTGTGGATGGCAGGACGTAACTGGTCGAGGGTCTTCACCTTCGTCACGCCAAAACTCGAGCCTCCGGCATTGGGCTTGACAAAGCAGGGCAAACCGATGTGCTCGATGATCTCGTCGTCGGTCACCAAGTCCTCATTACCACGGCGCACGACAAGGCTCTCTGAGACGCTGACGCCGAAGCCCTTGAGATACTGATTCAGCGTGAACTTGTTGAACGTCATGGCCTCTACGAGCACGTCGCTGGTGCTATAGGGCAGACGAATCAGGTCGAGGTAGCCTTGCAAGATGCCATCCTCGCCAGGCGTACCGTGGATGGTGATATAAACGAAATCGGGGCGAACCGTACGGCGTCCCACCTTGAACGTGAACTCGTTACGGTCCACAGTAGCACGTCGGCCGTCTTCCAGATGAGCCTCCCACGTGAGACCCGTGATCTCGACAATGAAGACTTCGAATCTCTCCTTGTCAAGGAAGCTATAGATGCCCTGCGCGCTACGCAGGCTTACATCGTGTTCTGAGCTGTCGCCGCCACAAACGATGGCGACTATTTTTTTCTTGTCCATTGGTTATTGTATAATTAATGTTCGCGCGTAAGTGCGCCATTTTTCTGTAAGTAAGGTCAAGTCCTCAGGCAACGGGCTCTCGAAATCCATCTCCTCGCCTGTGCGCGGATGGCGGAAGCCGAGGGTCCGGGCATGGAGCGCTTGACGCGGACAAAGGGCGAAAGCGTTCTGCACGAACTGCTTGTACTTGGCCGTGGGCTGTCCGCGCAAGATCTCGCAGCCGCCGTAGCGCTCGTCGGAGAATAAGGGATGACCGATATGCTTCATGTGAGCACGGATCTGATGAGTGCGGCCCGTCTCAAGTCGGCATTCCACCCACGTCACAGGGCCGAAGGCCTCCAAGACGCGCCAATGGGTCACAGCGGGCTTGCCCATCTCGCTGTCGGGCGGTAAGACGGTCATACGCTGACGATCGCGAGGGTCGCGGGCGATATTGCCCTCTATCCTTCCCTCCTTCGCATCGAAGCCTCCCCATACGAGAGCGTTGTACAGGCGACGCGTCGACTTGACGAAGAACTGATGGCAGAGGTGCGTCTTCGCCTCCGGTGTCTTCGCCACGACAAGCAAGCCACTTGTGTCCTTATCAATGCGGTGCACTAAGCCCACATTGGGGTCATTGGGATTGTATTTAGGGTCTTCACGCAGATGCCAGGCCAAGGCGTTGACGAGCGTGCCTGTGTAATTGCCCACACCAGGATGGACAACCATGCCCGCCGGCTTGTCGACGACGAGCAGGTCGCTGTCCTCGTAGACGATATCG
>CADCOX010000358.1 GCA_902803195.1 uncultured Bacteroidales bacterium | reverse complement strand
AGGCAGCAGCTGAGGGTCGTAGGCGCTGATGGTTTCGACATCGATGCCCACCGGTTGATTGTCTATCACACAGGCGGCAGCCTCATCACAATGACTGAGGTTGAAGTGGATGTTAGGACCTAATGAAGGACAGGTCATCTCGTTGTCCAAAGGCTCATTGTTCATTCTTGAAGTGTCAAGAGTCTCTTCGAGCCGAGCGGTCCATTCTTGAGGCATCAGGTGTCCCTTCGAGCTGAGCAGTCCATTTTCCATTCTCCTCTCTTCATTGTCCATTGTCCATTGTCCATCGTCCATTGTCCATTGTCCATTGTCCATTTTCCATCGTCCATTCTCCATCCTCAGCTCCGGCTTTCCCTGTGGACCGAAATCGAAGATTGGCTTCTCGAGGATGCCGTACTCCTCGCGCAAGCCTCTGCACAGCAGCAGATAAGCAGCTGCTCCTGCACGGCGGTCGGACTCGCGGCGAAAGTGCTGCAAGTATTCGCGGCGCTGAGCCGAGAGCTTTGGCCAAGCGATGTTGAGGTCGGTCTGTGCCGAATGGTCGTCAATGTAGATCATCTCCTAAAGAGATAGCGATTATCGTCTGCAAAAATAGTTATTTTCCGCAAAAAAATGTACTACTAATCAAATTTATTTGACCTTGATGAATAAAAAAGGCCTTTTGTTATCAGCAGTTCCGCAAAAATCATTAACTTTGTGCCGATTTTATCGACAGAAAATCCAATCGCGAATGAAAGCATTAGCTGGCGTGATACGATCATTTAGGGAACATTCGAGTTTGTATGTGATCCTGACGGCTGCGGTGTTGCTGGAACTGGTTTCCGGCATCCAGTATTTCTATACCCGTGGTTTGCTGGAGGATGAATTGGAGTCGCACGCCGAGAGCGAGTTGACGACGAAGGCCATCCTGATCAAGGGCACGCTGAATGCGGCGGAGAATGCACTTAGCGATCACGTGTGGGACGCGCTACGTAATCTGGAGAAACCCGACTCGCTTTTTCATGTGGCCGAGCGGTTGACGATAGCTCATCCCCTGTTCGTCAGTAGTGCGGTGGCCATGCGTGCCGACTACTACCCTGATCGCGGCCGATGGTTTGAGCCGTGGGCGGGATGGAACGGCGACACGCTACGCACGGAGCAGATAGGAGGTGCCGACCACGACTATCTGTCGATGACGTTTTACACCAGCGTCGTCGAGAGCGACAGCGCTCGTTGGAGCCCGCCCTACCAGGATGAAAAAGGTGGTCATGGGCTGATCACTACTTATGCGCTACCCTTGCACGATGTCTCGGGCGAGGTCCTGGGCGTGTTGGGCGCCGACATGAGTCTGAACTGGCTGGGCGACACGCTGAATAATCGTCGTAAATACAACTCGTCGTTTATCTTGCTGCTTACCGAGGATGGCCATCTGATAGCTGGCCCCGACGAGAAAAAGGTATCGCGCGACAGGGTGAATGCTATCGTGGACCTCATCAATGACAGCACGAAAGCACACTGGCGAAGCGATAGCGGCCGCTCGGACGTGAAGCCGTTTCGTGATATCCTTGATGGTCGCGAAGGCTTTGCGTTCTACGCCTTCATGAAGGGTAGACCCTACTGGCAGCTGGCATTGGTGAGTTATGACGAAGAAGTGTATGGCAAGTTGAACCGCATGAGCCTGAACATCCTGCTGCTGTCGTTGGCAGGCTTGTTGCTGCTGGGATACATATTATACCGCTCCGCACGTAATCTGCGTAGGCTTCACGCGGCATCGGTGGAAAAAGAACGCATCAACGGCGAGTTGCGCATCGCCCAGAGCATACAGATGGAGATGCTGCCAACGCACGACCAACTGGTTGCAGACCGCCACGATATTGACGTGACGGGTACGCTGGAGCCTGCTAAGGAAGTGGGCGGAGACCTCTATGACTATTTCGTGCGCGATGAGAAACTGTTCTTCTGCATCGGCGATGTGAGTGGTAAGGGTGTCCCCTCGGCATTGGTGATGGCGGTGATCCATGCGTTCTTCCGCTCCTCGACGTCGCATGATGCCAACCCTTCGCGCATCATGAAAAAACTGAACGAGGCAGCATGTGAAGGTAATGGGTCGAATATGTTTGTCACTTTCTTCGTCGGCGTGCTCGACCTGCCCACAGGACGCCTACGCTATTGCAACGGAGGACATGACCATCCCTTCGTCATCAACGGTACAGAAGTACGCGAATTGCAAGCTACGGCCAACTTACCCCTCGGCCTGTTCAATGACTTCGACTATCAGATGCAGGAAGAGCAACTGACTCCCGGAGCCGCCCTCTTCCTCTATACCGACGGACTCACCGAGGCACGCAATCCGCAACGGGAACTCTTCGGCGAGAAACGGCTGCTTCAGGCCCTCGAGCGTATGGCAACGCCTGAACTGACGGCCCCCCAACTATTGGAGAATATGAGCAGATGCGTGAGCGCGTTCGTCGGTGAGGCCGAACAAAGCGACGACCTGACGATGCTGGCCATCCGCTATACGCCCAAGAGCGGGCATACGTTACTGCACGAGACCATCACACTCAAGAACGAAGTCGCTGAAGTGGACCGCTTAGGTGCGTTTGTGAAATCTCTCACCACCCGCCTCGGGATGGACAAGAGCCTGGCTTCGAACCTTCGACTTGCCATTGAGGAGGCCGTCGTGAACGTGATTGACTATGCTTATCCCACGGAAACGGCCGGCAAGGTGACCGTTGAGGCTGACGTCCAAGAAGACGAATCAGACGTAAGCGGGAACCAACACCTTTGTATTAGAATTATTGACAACGGCGTGGCCTTCGACCCGACCGAGGCCACCCAAGCCGATACGACCCTCTCCGCAGAAGATCGCCCTATCGGCGGGCTCGGTATCTTCCTTATGCGTGAGCTGATGGATTCCATCAATTATGAACGCGTGGACGGAAAGAATGTATTGACGCTTATTCATAAACTCAAAAATACTCAACCTCGTCCCCTCTCTCCAGAAAGAGAGGAGATATAAACGAAAACGACGATGAAAACAACCATCATTGAGAAGGACGAGCGCATCATAGCTGTCCTTGAAGGAGAACTCGACACCGCAGCAGCTCAGGAAGTAGAGAATGCCCTGCAACCCCTGTTCGCTACCGACGAACGCGACATCCAATTCAACTGTGCACAACTGGACTATATTGCGTCAAGCGGTTTGCGCATCCTGCTGAGCATACTCAAATATGCCAAAGCCAACGGCCGCAAAGTCATTCTTAAGGACGTGAATGACGAAATCAAGAACGTGTTCAAACTCACAGGCTTCATCAGCCTGTTTGACTTCGAAGAGAGCGACGACTAGAATTGACGTTCAGGCGTAACGCCCGGCTTCCGGGACACTTCAGATTTGAAGAAAGTTACATGGTATAACGCATATAGTTTTGAATAGTCGATGAGATTCTTACGGATACAAACGTTTATAGTCGCTTCAATTGCGTCGGCGATGGCTGTGGCCAGTACCACAACGGAAATGGGCGATAGCACGGCACAGACCAACAAACTGACCTTGGACGCACAGTTCTTGTCGCGTGGAGAGTATCGTCAGGGCGGACTGCCTGTGGATGAGGAAAGTGAAAGCGAAGACTTTGCAGCTTTCCTCATGGAACGTACGCGCCTCAACGTAGGCTATGAGCGCCCCTACTTCGATGCCAAGATCAGTATACAACATTCTGGCGTATGGGGGCAGGCAGGCAAAGGCACCATGAACCTCTACGAAACCTATATACAGTTGAAAGCGCCCATGGGACTGTTTGCCAAGATTGGCCGACAAGAATTGGCTTATGACAACGAACGCATCATCGGTAGTGACGACTGGGCGATGGCCGCCTCCTCGCACGATGTAGGCAAGTTCGGCTATGAGGGCTACGGCCACAAGGCGCATCTCATCTTGGGCTTCAACCAAAATGCCGAGAACACCAATGGCGGCACTATCTATAGGGATGGTGCGCAGCCCTATAAATCGATGCAGACCGTCTGGTACCACTATGATGCGTCACGCGCAAAACTGGGAACTTCGCTGCTGTTCATGAACCTTGGCGTGCAGGGACCCAGCAAGACACGCTTCCAGCATCTGGCTGGCATCTACCTGTTGTGGACTCCGAAGTCTTGGCT
>CADCOX010000357.1 GCA_902803195.1 uncultured Bacteroidales bacterium | reverse complement strand
CTCACTCCTCCCCGCTGCGCCCTCCGACGTCTACTTCCTGCGCCTGCAACTCCTGCAGGGACGCACGCTCGTCGCCGCGAACACCTATATCCGCGGCCGCGAGGAAGGCAACCTCCGTGCTCTGCTCTCGCTGCCCAAGGCCAATGTCACGGCTGTCACAAGCGTCACCTCCGAGGGCGACGACAGCCGTGTCGTGACCGTCCAGCTCCACAACACGAGCCGCACGCCCGCCCCCTTCCTCCGCCTCAACCTGAAAGGCGCAGATGGCGAGCAGATTCTGCCCGCCACCTATAGCGACAACTACTTCACGCTCCTCCCCGGCGAGCGACGTCGCGTCGACATCCGCTACAAGACATGCGATGCCCGCGGCCAGCAGCCCGTCGTAGAGGTCGAAGGGCTGGAATAGCCAGGGAAGGAGTTAAGGCGTTTGCTTCTTCATCACAACCAAAATTTGAATTAAATACATAGAAAACTAATCGTAAGTCATCAACAATGAAAAAGATTCTTATTCTACTCGCCCTCTGCATGGGCGTACAGACTCAGGCCGACGCGCAGTTCCTGAAGAAGCTGGGCGACGCCATCGAGAAAGGAGCCAAGAAGTTGGACCAAGCCACCGAGAAGCTCGACAAGGCGTTAGGAGGCTCGCAGACGCAAAGCACCGGCACTTCACAACAGACAAGTAAGGAAGGGAAAATGATTGGACAGCCCGTGAAGATTGGTCAAAGCACATTGAGCAAGTACGGCGACAATCCTGGTGTTGACATCAACTGGCAAGGCCTCTACCGTATCTACGGGAACACCGTCGTCACGGCCTACTTCCAGCTAATCAACGAAGGTGAACTTAAGGTAAGCATGAGTCTCGTCGATTCTGACAGAAACTATGCACTAGACCCACAGGGCAGGCAGTACTGGGATGAAGCCGCAATGGCTGGCAACAGGAGGGTCGGGGCATACAGCTTACAGCCAGGTGCCAAGGCCCTGTACACCTTCAACTATCAGGACGTGCCAGCCAGCATCAAGGAGATGCAGATGGTGTTGCTCGGAGCGACTTCAAAAATTGGGGAACAAGGGGCCGGACATTATTATAGTTTCCGAATCAACGATGCGCCGATAAGCATCCTGCCTGCCATCACCGCCAAAGGCATCTACGGCCAGCAGCAGCTACTCATCGGCTCGTCCGTATCGGCCCTGCCCAAGACCTTCTCCGGCCTCTACGACAACTACTCCATCAGCACCGAGGACGATGAGGGCGAGACAACGACCATCATCACCTTCACCCTCAACGGCCAAGAGACGATGACGGCCGGCGTGAGCGACCAGAAGACCATCGCCAATATCGATGTCCGCACCCCCAACGTCTATGCCCGCGTAGGCCGGAACTATTACAGCTGCGGCAACCAGATGCGCTTCCTCAAAGGCGAGAGCGGCGTCACCGAGGACCCCGACTACGGCCAGGTGTCCTATCAAGGCCTCTACTTCGACGAAGATACCGAGGGCAACATCTGCACGATTCACATTTGAACATGTTAAACCCAACTCACGATATGCGACAAGTCCTCACTATCATCCTCTTGTGCCTGAGCACGTGGGCATCGGCCTACGACTTTAAGGCCGATGGATTCTATTGCAACGTCCTCTCTGCCGCTGACTCCACGGTCGAGGTGACATACGGAGACGTAGCTTATCCCGATAATATTGCTATTCCCAGTCGTGTACAGCATGGTGACACGCTTTATTATGTGACACGCATTGGAGACCATTTCTGCAAAGGCACCCAAACCATCCGTTCACTCAGCATCGGGAAATACGTGAATAGCATTGGCGAAAGTGCGTTTAACACGCAAATAGTGCTTAATGAAGTTTACATCCCGGATAATGTAAAGGTAATAGGATTTCGGGCATTCTCCAATTGCGTCCGCCTGAAGTCCATCTATATAGGTGATGGTGTCGATTCCATCCAAGGTGAAGCTTTCCGCGGGAGCGCATACCTTCAAGAACTGCGAATCGGAAATAATGTACGCTACATCGGTAAACAGGCATTCAGTTCCAACCATGCAAGAGCAACGAAATTATCGATCCCTAAGTCTGTGAAGTTCATTGACGATGAAGCTTTCGTCGGTTTTTGGGACGTGGAAGAGCTTGATTTAGGCGAAGTCGAGAGTATCGGGGCTTCAGCTTTTTCTCAATTGTACAACCTCAAGAGCCTGATACTTCCTTCCACCTTAAAAAAAATTGGGGATTTGGCTTTCATCTCAGTTCGTTCACTTACCAAAGTCTTCATACCTGCTAATGTAACTGATATTGGGATTAATCCGTTCCATTCTTGTAGGGGCATCAAATCCATTGAGGTCGATGAGAACAATCCCGTCTACGATTCCCGGAACGGATGCAACGCCATCATCCATTCAGCAAGTAACAATCTTATTGTAGGCTGCCAGACAACAGTCATACCGGCAGATGTGGTCAGCATCGGCGAGAGTGCTTTTACCGTGCCCGATGCAAACATTAATATCACCATCCCCCCTTCCGTTTCAACCATGTTTACGGATGCGTTCAGTATGGTGATAGACACCGTTTGTATTTCTGACCTACAAAGTTGGCTCTCCGTCGCCTTCTATGGACAATATTCTAATCCGATTCGCAATTCGAGAGGCCTTTCTGCCGAAACACCAACACTTCTGTTTCTGAATGATGAACTGCTGACAGAACTGACCATCCCCGAAGATATCAAGAAGATCAACAGCTACGCATTCGTAGGCTACAAGCCACTGAAATCCTTAAGTCTTCACGAATACTTGGGCTCAATAGGCACGAAAGCTTTCTATGGCTGCTCGGAATTGGAACGTATAGACGTGTATAGCGCCTATCCGCCACAGATTACCAGCGATACCTTCGACAAGAGCATCTATCCAACTGCCACCGTTTATGTCCCATACGGAAGCAAGGAGATCTTCTCGAGAGCTAACAACTGGTCTAATTTCAAAAACATCGTCGAGAGGCAGACCACCGCGATAGGAAGCGCTCCACTGGATGAGGTAACAAATCGTCAAGGAATCATCTACGATCTGCAAGGCCGGAGGATGAGCGATGCCAAACGCCAAGGAGTTTATATATTGAATGGAAAGAAAATCGTGAGTTTCTAATCGTATTAACCTATTAGGCGGGAAGTAAATCCCGGCCTTGCACAAACCGAAGCCCTCCATCCTTCATGTTCCTCTCAAAAGGAAATGGATGAAGAATGGAGGGCCATTTTTTAGGCAATAACATCGCAGTTGGCACAAAGATTCTTATAAATGCAGTCAAAATGGCTGTGTCTTGGATAAAAACAATAAAAAAGGCATTTCCGCTGATCTTCCATTGTGACTATGTGGTCACCCCTATGATGACAAACGGACATGTTTTTTAGCGCGAAGCGCGATGTTTTTTCCTCGAATGATGTCTAAGTTTCGCCTGCGAAACCATTGGGAGCCCGGCCGTTGTGCGAAAGCTTGCTTTCAAGCACAGACGAACGGGACGCCAATGAAGGTCGATAGACCTTAGACATCAGAAGAGATGTTTTTAATGTTTTTGTTCCACAACCGAAACTT
>CADCOX010000356.1 GCA_902803195.1 uncultured Bacteroidales bacterium | reverse complement strand
TTGAGCTAAATTTTACTTGTTTTTCATTCTGATGACGATGGTCACTTTGCCGTCGCGAGCCTGCATGGGGTTCTGGCCGGTATACTGAAGCATGTAGATGCGGTTTCGCTGCTCGCCTTCAACGGCAAGAATCAAGGTGTGACGCTCGCCGTCTTCCACTTTGTGCGTGAAGCGGCCCGTTTCGCGTTCTGCCTCAAAGGCCTCCTTGCATTTGTTGATGTCGATGCCCTTCGTGAGTTCTCGCACTTTCACGACGCGGGTGACCTCATGAGTGTCGGGGTCGCGCTCTACGACGCTTGTGTACTTGCTCCTGCCGAGTGTGCTCTCGTTGTCGACAAAGCTGTCGATGCGGTTCTGAGCCGTTGCGATCAGCGTTGAACATGCGAGCGCCAGAAGTATCAGTAGTCTCTGTTTCATCTCTATATGAATTATCGATTATATTGTATCAGTCATCAGTTCATCCTTTATTCGTTCAGCATCCTTTCCAGCATGCTGTGCAACTCTGGGTCATCTGCGGCTTGCATGATCTCCTGCTCGGCTTCTTGAACGACATCAGCCTGAGGGATGCCTGCCTCTGCAATTTCGGCCATCGCCAACGCTTCACGAATGTCAGCACGAATGGCCTGCAGATTGTCCTCACGCTGTCCTCCCACTTCAACATAGCTACCCTCGTAGCGAGCCAACTTCTGGCGCTCGTTCAGGCGGGGGAGGAGGATGAGGCAAACCACGATGGCAGCAGCTGCGGTCATTGGCCACCATCGAGCGATGAGCGTAGGCTTTGTTTTCTCCTTGTTTGTCGACGGTAGCGTAGCTTGCTCGCGGATAGACGCCATCACCCGTTCAGCCATCCCCTCGGGAAGTTTGATTCGAGCTTGCTCGCGCTGTAAGGCCATTCGCAAGGCTTTGTCGTGGTTGTTGGTCTTGTCTGTCATTGCGTTTATTGGGCGTTTTTGATGAGTAGTGATAATCGTTTGCGGGCGCGGTGTAGGCGGGTCGTGACATTGGTCACTGTCGTTCCCAGCACGTAGGCAATCTCGCGAGTTGTGCGCTCTTCGAGATAGAACAGGGTGATGGCAGTCCGGTCGTCGGGTGCGAGGTGCGTCAGCGCTTCTTCCAGTTGTGCGATGCGCGATTCCGTGACTTCGTTGAGGGTGCGGTCTGCTTCCTCGTCCGTGATGCTTTCCGCCAGTCGCTCGTCTATCGGTAGGGCTACCGTTCGCTGTCGGCGCAGATGCATCAGCGCAGCATTGTAGGCGATGCGGTAAAGCCAGCTCCCGAAGTCGGCTTCTTCGCGATAGGTGCTGAGGCGCGTATAGGCTTGGACAAAAGTCTCTTGCACCAGGTCCTCGGCCTCGGCTTCGTTGCCCACGAGTCGCACCACAAGACCATAGACCTTGGCCTCATAGCGTTCCAGCAAGTGTGCGAAGGCATTTACGTCGCCGCCGACGACTTGCTGGATGACTCTTGCATCGTCTGTCTTTGCCATTCTATCCTTTAGATGCACGTCCTCGATTTTTGTCACACCTCAGAAGCAGAAAAAAGAGGCCGAAGCCCCTTTTCCCCTTATTTTGATATCCCTCCGATGTTGTCCTCGACGACCTCTTCCACGTCTTCGAGGCGTATCTTACCCTTTATCTGAACGATTTGGCAGTCTTCGCGGTCGGCTGAGGCAATCAGGATCTCGCGAACGTAATCATCGTCGGCACGCATCAGCACGCGCGTCTTTTCGTCCTTCTCGTTGGTCTGCACGAAAGGTTCATAGCCATTGTTGTCGGCATTGGCAATACGCTTGAGGAAGCGGTCGCGCACCGACTGCGAGCAGTCCGAGAGGTCGAGGATGCGCACAGAACTGATGCTCCGTGCCAGCTTTCCGCCATCGCTCTTCGGGATAGCGGCTGTCCCTATCTTGAGCAACATCTTGGGGATGCTGAAATATTCAGCTCCGCGCTCGTCGCGGAATTCGCTCATGATGTCGCTGTAGGTCTTGCTGCTGCGACAGCCCGTGAGGATGGCAGCGAATGTGATGATTAAGAGGCTGGTTTTCTTCATCTTTGTCAGTACTTAGTTTTATGTTCTTTACTTATTATCGCTAATTCGTGATGCTCTGGATGTCTTCCACGCTTATCGTACCTGTAATGACGATGACGCTCAGGTCGCTCTCGTCGCCTGCGAAGACTACAAACGAGTTGCGCCCTTTCGAGAGTTCGCGCAAGTAGATGGTAGCGCTGTCCTTGCCGCTCTCCTTGACCTCCATCAGCGCCTCGTAGTTGTCGCGCTTGAAGATCTCCTGGCAGCCTTTGCGCAGGCGGGCTGACGCTTTCGCGTTCTCCGACGTCAGGATCTGTACGCTCTCCAGTTTCTGGCTGAGTTTCTTCAGGTCCATATTTCCTGCGTCCAGCTTGGGCAGCAGGCGGATCATGGTCTTCGAGACGTAGATGCTCGTGATGCCATCTACATTGCCGAAGTGGTCGATGAATTCCTTCTGGGCGAAGGTTGTGGCCGTGCTGACGAGCAGAGCCAACGCAAGAATCATTCTTTTCATATTCTTAAATGGTTTTATTATCAATTGATTGAATTATCTAATGTTATTATTCAGCCCTTAAGGGCTTCATTTCTCGTCTATCTCTTCATTCTATTTATTCATTTCTCATCTCTTCTCTCATCTCTTCTCTCATCTCTGCAGCCCCCTGATGCGTTCTGTGAAGACAGCAGTTTCCTGCTCAGCTTTCTCCATGCCTTTGACGCCTTTATTCAACGTCGTAGCCAGTAGGTTCAGCGCCCGTTCCGTCTGTATGCGCGCTTCCTCGGGATCATTCACCTCGATTACACGTCCTCCACCTCTTGGCGTCAGCGCCACAAAGGCTAAGCCTGCCATCACCGCAGCCACAGCTAACCCTGCTGCCCAACGGCCTCGCATGGATTTCCCTGTTGCCCAACGGCCTCCCTTCGATAGCGTGCGGCGATTTTGTCGCCGCATCCCCTCATGCTGTCTCACTTTCTCCGCTTCCTCCTCCGCTTCCAGCCGGTCGACCAGCGCGCTCAGCCGCTGTTCCAGTCCTTCGGGCACCTGTATCTCCTGCCGTTCTGCCGTCTCGGGCATCACGGTCCTGCCTGGCGTGTCATGAATCTCTTTCATCGTCGTAACAATTGTTGAAGTTTATGTTTTCCGCGGCTCAGCAGCACACGCACGTTCACGGCGCTGAAGCCTGTCTCTTGTTCTATCTCTTGGGCCGAGCGACCTTCGATGACGCTCATCTCCGTCACGCGGCGTTGGTGCTCGGGTAGCGCGCTGATGGCCTCTTCCACCTCGGCTACGGCCTCTGCCGTCTCCAGGGCTGTCGATGCCTCGTGCTCGTCGGCCATCGTCACCTCTTCAGCCCTGCGCTCGCTTTCGTTCAGACGTCCGCGCCGGAGAGTGTCGATGCACAGGTTGCGGGTGAGCGTTGTGCAGTACGTGGGCAGACCTTCCTCGACGTCCAATCGGTCGCGCATCTGCCACAGGCGGATGAACGCCTCCTGAACGGCATCCTCGGCGTCCTGAGGATTGCCGAGCAAGGCGTAGGCTGTGCGATACATCTGTCCGCTCAGCGGCAGGAAGATTTCTTTGAACGTCGTTGCTGTCATTGCTTCTGAGACCGTCGTCGGTGGCCCTTCTATCTATAGGAACGCAAAAAAAGACCAAATTGTTACGTCTTGACATCAAAAAAATGCGAAAAAATGTGTGCGCTGCCAATTTTTTCATATCTTTGCGCCATCAAACTCACCTTTTTTATTCACCTTTTAACACCTAAACATCATGCTTTACGGACTTATCGTGGGCCTCGTCGCTGGCCTCATTGCTGGTTGGATCATGAAAGGCAGCGGCTATGGCATCATCTGGGACATCGTCATCGGCATCATCGGTGGCGTCTTCGGTGGCTGGCTCTTCGAGCAGCTAAATATTTCTTGGGGCGGCACCGCAGGTGCGATTGGTACAGCTGTCGTTGGTGCGGTCGTACTCATCTGGCTCTTCCGTCTCATCACGGGCAAGAAGTAAGTCTTCCATATACCTTCGCGCCCCTCAGCCTTCTGTCTTAATCTGACAGTTACGCACTCGAGGCTGTGTCTCCTCTCAGCAGGCACAGCCATGAGTTGTTATACCTGAGTTCATTCAGCTTTGAGTCCTCATTAACACCACTTCCTTCGATGATGAATCCATCTATGCAGCAAAGCGAATTCCAACAGTTGATTGAGCGTTATGCCGATGTCCTTAGCCGCATCCGCACTGCAGCTCATGACCTTCATGCCAGCGTCAATCAGACCTATGGTAACGATCATCCTTATGGCTACCACCTCGATATGGTCGTCGACGCCGTCCGCACGTATGGCCACTACGTTTGTGCCTCTGCCGACGATGTCCTACCGCTCTTCTTCGGCGCCTATTTCCACGATAGCATCGAGGACGCACGCCTGACCTACAACGACGTTACAGCCACCGCCCGCCATTATATGAGCGATGCTCAAGCGTTCGTGGCGGCCGAGATTGTCTATGCGCTAACCAACGACAAGGGCCGCACACGCGCCGAACGTGCCGGCGAACGCTATTATCAAGGTATACGTGCGACACCCTATGCTCCTTTCGTCAAAATGGCCGACCGGCTAGCCAACATCACTTATTCCTGCAAGCATTCCGACGCCGACAACAACCACATGCGCGAGGTCTATCGTCGCGAACTGCCTCATTTTCTGGTTTCTGTAGCCCCTGCCGAAACCGACGACGGGCGTTTCTCCTTACCTGTTCCGATGGTGGAGGCCGTCCACGCTTTACTCGCCGACTAACCCATAGCGTTCGA
>CADCOX010000355.1 GCA_902803195.1 uncultured Bacteroidales bacterium | reverse complement strand
GTCCTTGCCTGCGCACAGTTCATTCAGGACTTGCTCCGCCGTTATGCGCAGAGCGACGGAGGCATCATCATCAACTTCTGAGGCCTTCCGGACAAGGGCAACGGTCTGCTCACAAGCGACTGCTGCCCTTTTTTCAATGCTTTTCAGCCTCTGTCCTCGGACGTTCGATAGGATGAAACAGAAATGGATGATTTTTGAGACATAAGGGGTAAAGGCATAAGGCAAAAGAACGTATCTTTGCAGCCCAATAACGCACGTAACTAACTAAAAGCAATTGAATATGAGAAAGGTTTTGCTACTGCTCACGCTCGGCATCAGTTGGGGCAGCGCCAGCGCCCAGTTGTCCACCAACCCCGACAAGTTCCTGGGCAACATCACGACCAGCTATCAAGTGGACTATGGTTCCGAGAAGTTCTACACCCTCTGGAACCAGATCACACCGGAGAACGAATCGAAGTGGTCCTCAATCGAAGGCTCACGCCGCGGCAGCTTCAATTGGGGTAGCGATGCCGCCTACAACTATGCCAAACAGCATAATTTCCCATTCAAATTCCACTGCCTCATCTGGGGCGCTCAGTACCCGTCATGGCTGAACAGCCTTTCGACTTCTGAGCAATACAAAGCCATCGTGGAATGGATGGATGCCATCAAGAAGCATTACCCCGAACTGCCCATGATCGACGTCGTGAACGAAGCGGTGCCCGGGCATCAGCCAGCACCCTACAAGGAGGCGCTGGGCGGCGATGGCAAGACGGGCTACGACTGGATCATCAAGGCATTCGAGATGGCTCATGAACGCTGGCCGGATGCCATCCTCATCTACAACGACTACAACACCTTCCAATGGCAGCGGACGCAGTTCATCGACCTCGTGCGCACGCTGCGCGATGCCGGTGCGCCCATAGATGCCTACGGTTGTCAGTCGCACGACCTGACGGACATGAACGTGAACGACTTCAAGGCTGCGATGAACGAGATACAGACTGCGCTGCGCATGCCGATGTACAGCACCGAGTATGACATCGGTACGTCGGACGACCAGAAACAACTGCAGCGCTACAAGGAGCAGATTCCTTATATGTGGGAAGCCGACTATTGCGCTGGCATCACCCTCTGGGGCTACATCTACGGACACACATGGGTCACCGACGGCAACTCGGGCATCATTCGCGATGGCAAGGACCGTCCGGCCATGGAATGGCTACGTGGATACATGAAAAGCGAAGCTGCACGGACGGCCAAGAGCCCCTTCCCGGGGATGGTCAAGGAAGCATCTGTCTACGTGAAGCCTGCCTCGCTCAATGCCACGATGAACGAGCCCATGAGCATCGAGGTGCGTGCCCGCCTCAAGACCAAACAGATTGAACGAGTGGAGCTATATGCGAAGAATAAGCTCGTAAGCACGATGACCACGCCGCCTTACACGACGGAGTACGCCCCCACGGCTTCGGGACGAACGGAATTGAAGGCTGTCGTCGTCGCCACAGATGGCACGAAGTACGAACGCCTGTCGGGCATCACAGCGTGGCCGGCACGCGCTCCCTTCCGCACTACCGCTTCACTGCCTGGCACGCTGCAGGTGGAGAACTTCGACATCGGTGCTGAGGGCGAAGCTTTCCACGACTCCGACAGCCGCAACGAGGGCAACACCTCCTACCGCACGAATGGCGGCGGCGTTGACGTCATCGGACTCAGCTCGGGCTACGGCATCGGCTACACGTCCACTGGCGAGTGGCTGGAGTACACGGTCAACGTGAAGGAGGAAGGCTACTACGACTTCGATGCCTACATCGCCACCATCAACTCAGGCTCGGCTTTCAGTCTGGCGCTCAACACCGACAAAGGCCTGCAAACGCTGACTGAGCGCATGGTCGTAGCACCCACGGGCAATTGGAGTACTTACAAGGCCAACCACGGACGACTGCTACTGCCGCTGCAGGCCGGACAGCAGGTCATCCGACTGAAGATTGACGAAGGAGGCTTCGACATCGATCGCATCGTCTTCAAGCGCGTTGACTTGAACAACGACATCGCCATCAACGTGACGGCTGCCGACAACCCCGCCTCAGCCGGAACGACAACGACCCTCAGCGCAACAGTGACAGCTGCCGACGAGATTAAGAACGTGAAGTTCTACGTGGACAACATCCTGCTCAAGACCATCACTACGGCTCCCTATGAGGCCAGCTACAAGCCGACAGCCAAAGGCGAGTATGTCATCAAAGCCATCGCCACGGACGCCGATGGACGTGAGTCGAAGGTGGCACGCTACGTGCTGAAGGTGAACCCCAAACGCACTGCTTACAAAGGCGTCATCACGGTGCCAGGCACGATAGAAGCAGAGAACTTCGACCGTGGCGAGGAGGGCTTCACCTTCCACGACAGCGACTCGAAGGACGAGGGGAATGCGGGCTATCGCACCGACAACGAAGGCGTGGACATCATCAAGGGCAGCACGGGTTACGGCATCGGCTACACGGCCACTGGCGAGTGGCTGGAGTACAGTATCGATGTGAAAGAGCCTGGTAAATATGCGTTCGAAGCCACTGTGTCATCGGGCGTGAGCGGCTCGAGCTTCAGCATCGGCCTCGTCGCGGACGGCAAGGTGACGAGCATAGGACGTGTCAACGTACCGCAGACAGGCAACAGCAATTGGGACACCTACAGGACCGTAAAGGGTACGCTCTCGAAATACCTGGAGGTGGGACCGCAGGTGCTGCGCTTCAGCATCACAGGTGCCAGCTGCAACATCGACAAGGTCGTGCTGACCTGTACGCTCAACACCGACGTTCCTTCCATCACAGCTGAACCTAAGCCTACGAGCGACGAGCGCTACAACCTGGCTGGACAGCGCGTAGGACGCGGTTATCGGGGCATCGTCATCATGGGTGGCCGCAAGGTGCTCGTGAAGTGAGGAGCGCTCCAGTAGAGCGTATCGCCAAGACATAAGAAAGGCTGAAGACGAAAGGCTGCAAACGAAAGGCTGCAAACGAAAGGCTGCAAACGAAAGACTGCAAACGAAAGACTGCAAACGAAAGACAGTAAACGAAAGACAGCAAACGAAAGAATGCAAAAGGAAAGGGCACCGCTGAATGGCGATGCCCTTTTTCTGATGCCGTTGCAACCGTGATTGTCGTTGCAACTGCGATGGGTTTGTGTGCAATTCTCTTACTTCACAAGCACCTTCTGGACCGTTCCGTCAGCACGACGAACGATGTTGATGCCGCGCTGCAGGGTCGAAGCCTGGCGGCCATCGAGTGTGTAGATAGCAGCAGGAGCAGCCTTCGTGTCGGCAGCAAGGCTCTCGACGGCATCGGGAGCTGTGGTACCGAGGTAGTAGAGGCGGAAGTTGTCGAAGGGACACCAGATGTTGGTCATCGTCTCGATGAGCTTCAGACCTACGCGCACGGGACCGTCGCTCTCCTTATAAGCGAACTCGACTACATTATGATAGCGACCGGCAGCGATGAAGGTCACGAGCTGTGCTTGGTTGTTGGGAGCCACGAAGTTAGTGGTCACATCGCCCAAAGTGAAGCTGTAGTCGTTCTTGGAGAGCGTGGAGATGAGTTCGGCGTTCTCCTCGTTGTTCACGACAGCACCAGCGTTGAGGTCGCTCCACTGCATCACCTTCTGCTCCTTGTTGAAGCTCTTGGTGCTGACGTAGAGGTACTCCTGGTTGAAGGGGATGCTGTCGGGAGTGGAGATGGCTGCAATCTCGTTGTCGGTATTACCGGCACGGCAGAAGGCATCGGCCTCGAGGCGCCAGTAGCCCTCCTTGAGTTTAGGCAGTTCCTGATAGATGTCGAAGGTGCTGCAGCCCCAGAACTCCATGACGCCCTCACGGCCCTTACCGCCGTTGGTCTCGAACTCTGCAGTCCAGCCCGAAGGCGTCGTGGTGCTGTCGCCCGTAGCATCGTCGAAGGTGTTGTTGACGATGAGCTCGCTGATCTCGAACGGCTCGGCAGCAGAGGCACTCTCGATGCCAGCCTTGGAGAGGATGTAGTCGGTCCAACCATCCTTGAGTTGGTCGATCCACTGCTCAATCTGCTCGTTGCTCTCGAAGACCTCTGAGCTGTAGGCACTGCCTATATTCGACATCAGATCCAGGAACGACTGGTCGGTATAATCGCCCTCGAGCGACTGCACTTTCTCTTCGTAGACAGGATAGAGCCCTGCAATCTGATCGACGAGTTGCTCGGAGCGCTTCGAAGCCTCGACAGCAGCATTCAGCCTCTTGGCAGCCTCGACCTGCGTAGCAGCGTCCTTGCCGATAGCGGCCTCGCCGACTGCAACGGCCTCGCTGATGAGTGTTTCAGTAGCTTGAACACCGAAGGCATTGAGCTTGCTTACATTGTCGATGAGGGCCTGGAGCTCGTCGTCGATCGTGCTGATGCCGTTGAAGAACACCTTGACATCCGCCCAGATGACCCAGCAGTTGTCCTGCATGTCAGCAGAACCCTTGATGCCGATGGTGATGGCATCACCTGCGTTGATGACGGAGGCTGCAACCTCAGTGATAGCCTTCTGAGCGAGAGGATCGTCGCTGGTGAAGACGGTGTGAGCGCCCTGCTGGCTGTTGGGCACGAAGGGTGCCGAATTGTAGACAGGATTGCCTTCGTCGTCGGTAGTGCCGTCGGAGGTGAGTGCAGCGTCGTTGCTGAACCACTTCTCCTCGCGAGCGAACTCAGCCACGTTGGTAAGACCCTTCTGGCTGTTGTTGGCATAGAGGAAAGCGAGCGGCTCGGCTGAAGCGTCGTAACCCTGATAGTTGTCGATGTTGTTGGACGTGCGGTAGAAGGCCTTCACTTGGATGGTGTACTTACCCTTGGGGAGGTCGGTGAGTTCACGATAGATATTGAAGGGATGAGTGTTCCAGACCTCAGCCGTGCTGTAGGCAGTCTTGAAGTTGCCCGTCTTGGTCTCGTTGACCCAGTCGCCAAGGCCATCGGTGTGACCCACCTGCGAGGTGGTGTAGTCGAACGACATATCGCTGTAGAGCTCGGTGATGTCGAGGGGTTCAGCGAGAGGCTCGGTCTTGGCAGCAGCCTCGTCGAGCAGAGCCTTCACTTCCTGACGACGAGCCTCGAGAGCAGCGGTGACAGCCTGGTGGTAGGCTTCAATCTTCGCGTTGATCTCATCGGTGCTCCAGCTGGCATCGTTGTAGGCAGCTGCAAACTCCTCCTCGAAGTCGGTAATCTGCGTGTAGAGCGTCTGGATGGCGGGCGACTCAGAGTCGGCATAGCGCGTGAGGTCGTTGGCCATCGTCGTGTTGATGAAGTTGTCGAGTTTCGTGTAGGCAGCAGCCTCGGCCGTGATGCGAGCCGTCATGTCGTTGATGGCATTGATGGCGGCCGTGTTGGCGTCCTTGTCGTCGCTGCGGTTGTTGATCAGCTTCTGAGCATTGTCAAGAACGGTGATGGCTTCGGCCATGAGCGCCTCGCTAATCTTATAATCAGTGGTGTAGGGTTCGTACTGGTCGAAAGCCTTGCGGAGCATCGTGAGCGTCTCATCCTCAGTCGACTTGCCGAGGTAGTAGAGGCGGAACTTGTCCACAGCAACCCAAGCGACGCTGCCCGTTGGCGAGAACTTGAAGCCGAAGGTGAGGTCGCCGCCGACATGCAGGAACTGGAAGTCGACGTGCTGCAGGTACTGGGTGAGCGGAGCCGTCTGTTCAATGCCGTTGGTGATGGCATAGAGCTGACCACCTGTGCCGACGCCGACAAGGCCGAGACTGTAGACACCTGCAGGCAGGTCCTTGATGACCTGATGAGCATCCTGGTCGGCATCGATGCCGCCACTCTTCCAGAACTCCAGCCAACCGCCGGTGTCGAGACCTACTTCGTCGGTCTCAGTGCCATCGTCGTACTGAATGTTGTGGTTGCGGTTGTTCTGCGTCTTGGCATAGGAGCCCGTGAGCACCCAACCATCCGTGCTCTTGTTGTTGAAGTCGGGGTTGGTGATGAAGAGCGTCGTAACGTCGACGGGGTTCAGCTCGCTGGCCTGATCGTCGAGACCATTGATGATGACCTCCTTGATGCCGTCGATGGCAGCCTGCACGTCGGCAGCTGTGGCATTGGCGTTGTTCAGAACAGCAATAGCATCGGTAGGTGTCACGCCGAAGTCCTCTGCCGTGTTGATGAGGTCGAGGAGGTTGTACTTCAGACCATTGACAGCATTCCACTCGTCGTAAGCACGCTTGGTGACGATGATCCAGTCGATGTGGGCCTCTTCCTCGTCGGCTTTCATGTCGGCAAAGCAACCGATGTGGCTGTCGAGGGTGTTGCCGTTCTGGTCGAAGTCGGTACGCAGAGGCGACTGACCGAAGAACAGCGAGGCGTCGAACGCTTCGGGGTCGCTGACGGCTGTCGAGAAGCTCTGGATGCGATAGTAGTCGCCCACCTTGGAGAAGGCCCAATAGGACTGGGTGACGTCCTGATTGTTCAGGTCGACAAAGCAGTCAGAGCCGTTGTCATTGAACAGCATCTGCTTGCTCTTCGAACCCTCGAAGAAGTAGATCTGCCAGTAGGTGGCACCAGCTTCGGTCGTCGTGGAGGTCAGACGAATGGGCAGACCCTGTGATTTCACCACGGCGTGCGTACCCCACGCAGTACCTGCGTGAAGGAACTGAGCGGCGCCGACATTGTAGAGATAGACGGTGTCGCGGTCACTGCTCGAGAGGGCGGAACCCTGGGGAGCAGGAGCGGTCCACGTCATCTGTGCCATGGACACCACTGCGAGGGCAACCATGGACATGAACGTAAGTAAACGTTGCTTCATTTGTCAGTTTTGTTAATGATTGGTGGAATAATTTATGCAAAAAGTGCGCAAAGATACACCTTATTCATTTATGCGCGCGCGTTATAGGCTCCGAGTGCTTTAGATTTAAGGATTTTTAACCATGCTGACTATCTCCTATGCGCCTGCTTTGTCGTACCTTTGCAGCCGAAAAACGAAAAACTGAAGAACAGACTATGACCATAGCAGTAGACTTCGACGGCACAATCGTCCGTCATCGTTACCCCGCCATCGGCGAGGAAATCCCGTTTGCCGTACAGACGCTGAAGATGCTGACAGAAGAGCGCCACCAGCTCATCCTGTGGACGGTACGCGAAGGCGAACTCTTAGATGCCGCTGTGAACTGGTGTCGCGAGCGCGGACTGGAGTTCTACGCCATCAACCGCGACTTCCCCGAAGAGGACATCACGCGCAACGAGAGTTTCACTCGCAAGTTGAAAGTGGATATGTGGATTGACGACCGCAACGTAGGCGGTCTGCCCGACTGGGGAACGATCTACCGCATCATTCACGAAGGCAAGACGTTCGAACAGATCCTCAGCGAGGAGATGGACCCGTTGGGGCAGCAGCCGAGGCCGCGGAAGCGTCGCTGGTGGGAGGTGTTCTGAGGGGCTGATAGTCGTCGCCCAGGTTATTGAGGTAATCGACGACAGCCTCGGGCGTCAAGGCCTCTACGGGTCGAGCGGGCTGGAAGCGCGGTTTGTCGCGACGTCCCCGCATGACCTCGCTGACGAGCGGATGGCGTTCGTCGGCTGTAAATTCATAAAGGATAGTATTGGTCAGCGAGAGCGGGATAGCTGTGGCTGCGGCCAGTTCGGAGGCCGTAGGTGCATCGCCGTGCTCGAAAGCCTGGCAGAGCGAACTCATCAACTGCAGCGCCACGCGGTCGTGGGCGGTGCGGCTGAGGTGAGGCGCAATCTTCTCGAACGCAAAGTCGGCTTCCATCTGATTGGCATACGATAGTTGAGCGCCAAACAGGCAGATGGTCCACGAGAGTTGCATCCAAAGCATGAACAACGGAATGGCTGCAAACGAACCGTAGATGGCGCTATAGCTGGAGATCCACACCTGAGAGTGAATGTAGAACCACTGCAAACCCTGAAAGGCCACACCGGCAAGGATGGCGGGCACCACGGTGGAACGCCAATGGACATCGGTGTTGGGCATGAGCTTGTAGAGCGCCATGAAAGCCAGTACGGTCAACACGTAGGGCAAGAGCTGCACCAACAACTCAAGGCCTCCGCTGAAGAAGGTGAACGAAGGCAAGAACCGACCGATACCGACAAGGAAAATCTGCAAACCCGAAGTGATCACGATGACGATGGGCAGCAGGAAGAAGACGCTGACGTAGTCGACGATGCGACGATAGGTGTTGCGCGAGTTTTTCACGCACCAGATGGTGTTGAAGGCATTCTCGATGTTGGAGGTCAGGTTGACGAGGGTATAGAACAAGAGGAGGATGCCTATCCCGATGAAGACGCCGCCACGAGCACGCTCAAGATAGGAGTTGACGAAATCCATGATTGTGGTGGTCATCTCGGGGGAGAAGCGCACGTTCGAAGTCAGCTTCTGTTCAATCAGTTGCCCAAACCCGAACCCGCGAGCAATAGCAAAGACGATAGCCAGGATGGGCACCGCACCAAGGATGCTGGAGTACGTGAGGGCTGAGGCATGGGCAGAGAGGTTGCGGTCAACAAAGAGTTCGACCGTCATCACCATCCGGCGCAATGCATGCAAAGCCCACCGCCGCAGACGCGGTAGCTGGCTGACATCGATGGTCCACAGGAGACCTTCACGAAAGAAGGATAGCAGGCTCATGTTCGTTCACTGAAAAAGTGCAAAAAAGAAAAAGCAGTGGGCCTGTAAGCCGGGTTCTGTGCCCACCGAAGCGGGTGCCTGCCATTTATCTACGACGCCGCTCTCACGACGCCTCTATCGTTCTACCCTCCAGCTCGGACGGGCAGCCCTCTCTCGCCCTTACACCCTCCAGGGAGGATGCAGTCGACGCGGCGCTGGTTTACATGAACTTTCCTCCTCCGGTGTGCACAGCACGCATGTCGCCATGCGCCTGGTGAGCTCTTACCTCGCCTTCTCACCCTTACCACACGAGGTGGCGGTTGTTTTCTTCTGCACGTGCAAGCCCTCGCGGACTTCTACCCGTTAGGTAGCGGAGTGCCCTGTGCGGCCCGGACTTTCCTCTTGCCTGCCACCCGAAGGGCGCAGACCAGCGGCAAGCCGTCCCACTGCTGTTTCAGTTTTTTGCGGGTGCAAAGGTAGGAATAAAGTTTTAGGTACGGGCGCTAATGTTTAAGGTTTTTGCATTGTCTTTAGCGTTTTTTGCAAAAATGACAGTCGCCAATGACAAAAACGAACCTATACGAAAAGAAATGCAAAAATGTCAGTCGGCGAGTTTAACCGAGGTTAAGCAAAGCGCTAAGCATGTTAAAAGATAGGAAAAAATAGCGACAAAACGTCAGCGAGATAAACTTTTGCACTACTTTTGTGTCGGATTTCACGAGGGACGCCTCAATCGATTTCTATCGTAAACGGTAAATATTAAATCTAAATGAATATGACACAGAAGCAAAAGACTTGGCTCGGCGCCACAGTTCTGGTACTGAGCAGCAGCCTGATGACAGGCGCAATCATGAGCGACAAGATTTCCGTAGCACAGACCGCCCAAGCCGCACCGACAGCTTTCGCTACTCCGCAGCAGGCTGCACCCGCAGGCCTCGTGGACCTGACGACAGCAGCTGAGCGGTCGGTCAACTCGGTCGTTTATATCAAGGTGACCAAGAACGCCGTTCGCCAGCGTGTGACGGTGCGCGACCCATTCGAGGACTTCTTCGGCGACTTCTTCGGCTTTGGAGGCCGCGGACAGGGACAAGGACGCCAGCAGGAGGTTGAGACCCAGCCCAAGCGCCAGGGTGCAGGCTCGGGCGTCATCATCTCGGCCGACGGCTACATCGTCACGAACAATCACGTCGTGGCTGGTGCCGACGAGATCCTTGTGAAACTGAATGACAATACCGAATACAAGGGCCGTATCATCGGCCTCGACGAGACCACCGACCTGGCACTCGTGAAGGTGGAAGGCAAGAACCTGCCTGCCATCACCATCGGCAACTCAGATGCACTGAAGATTGGCGAGTGGGTGCTGGCCGTGGGCAACCCGTTCAACCTCACCTCTACCGTCACCGCCGGCATCGTATCGGCTAAGGCCCGCTCACTTGGCGCCAACGGCGTGGAGAGTTTCATCCAGACCGATGCAGCCATCAACGCAGGCAACTCGGGCGGTGCACTCGTCAACGAGCGCGGTGAGCTCGTAGGCATCAATGCGATGCTCTACAGCCAGACGGGCAGCTACGCCGGCTACGGATTTGCCATCCCGACATCCATCATGAACAAGGTGGTTGCCGACCTGAAGGAATTCGGTATCGTACAGCGTGCACTGCTCGGCGTGACGGGCATGGACGTGACCAACTACATCGACGTCGAGAAAGAGAAGGGCAACGATGTTGACCTCGGCACCAACAAGGGTATTTACATCCAGAGCGTCGAGGAGAAGACGACTGCCGAGGAACTGGGTCTGCAGAAGGGCGACGTCGTCACTTCTATCGACGGCAAGGAAGTCACCAAGATGGCCGAGTTGCAGGAAGCCCTCAGCCAGCGCCGTCCAGGCGAGAAGGTCAAGGTGACCTACATCCGCAACAAGAAGAGCCACACCGAGACGGCTACGCTGCGCAACGCACAGGGCGGCACCGAGGTGATGGAGGAAGTGGACATCGACCTCTTTGGCGCACAACTGAAGCCGCTGAGCGACGAGGCTAAGCGCGAACTGGCCCTGCGTTACGGACTTGAAGTGACGGCCATCAAGAAGGGCAAACTCATGGATGCCGGCATCACCAAGGGCATGATCCTGCTACAGGTGAACGACAAGGAGATGCGCACCGTCGAGGACTTCGAGGAGGCTGTCAAGGCTGCCAACCAGTCGAGCGACCGCACCCTCTGGATTCGCGCCATCACGCAGAGCGGACGCCGCGTAGCCACCGCCATCGACCTCTCGGACGAGAAGAAGAAATAACACAAGCTTGAGCCCGCTTGCAAAAAGTAGGCCAAAACAAGCGAAATAGGCGAAAGAGCGCAAAGAAACCAAAATCTTTGCCTCTTTCGTCATTTTCCGCATAAAAAGATTGAATATTTTTTGCGCGCGTACTATATTTATTGTAATTTTGCGCGCTTAAAATGTTTTCCAAAGAGAAATGAGACAACTTAAGATTACCAAAAGCATCACCAACCGCGAGAGCGCGTCGTTGGACAAGTACCTGCAAGAGATTGGACGTGAAGACCTGATTACGGTAGAGGAAGAGGTAGAATTGGCGCAACGCATCCGTAAGGGCGACCGTGTAGCCCTCGAGAAGCTGACGCGCGCCAACCTGCGTTTCGTGGTCAGTGTGGCCAAGCAGTACCAGAACCAAGGCCTCTCGCTCCCCGACTTGATCAACGAGGGCAACCTCGGCCTCATCAAGGCGGCTGAGAAGTTCGACGAGACACGCGGCTTCAAGTTCATCTCCTATGCGGTATGGTGGATTCGTCAGAGCATCTTGCAAGCATTGGCCGAGCAGAGCCGTATCGTGCGCCTGCCCCTGAATCAGGTGGGCTCGCTGAACAAGATCTCGAAGGCGCTCTCCAAGTTCGAACAGGAGAACGAGCGTCGACCCAGCCCCGACGAGTTGGCCGAGGAACTGGACATCCCCGTCGACAAGATCTCGGACACGCTGAAGGTGAGTGGACGCCACATCTCGGTGGACGCGCCGTTCGTGGAGGGCGAGGACAACACGCTCCTCGACGTGCTCCCCAACGACGACAGCCCCATGGCCGACAAGAGCCTCGTCAACGAGAGCCTCAGCCGCGAGATAGACCGCGCACTCTCCACCCTGAGCGACCGCGAGAAGCAAATCGTTGAGATGTTCTTTGGCATCAACCACCAAGAGATGACCCTTGAGGAGATTGGCGACAAGTTCAACCTCACACGTGAGCGTGTACGCCAAATCAAGGAGAAGGCCATTCGCCGATTGCGCAATAACTCGAAGAGCAAGCTGCTGAAATCCTATCTGGGATAGTGAGCGCAGCTACTGACCCCAAAAACTGGAATACAGGAATGTCAAGAATAAGAGTTTTCTACAAGTCATGCGGCTTGCTCATTGCCTTGCTGTGCATCGTTCTGTCGGCCTCTGCTGCCAAGAAACCCGAGATGACGCGCATCTACATGTTCGGCTTTGCCGCTTCATTCGTCGACTCGGTGGCCTACCAGACGGACATCCAGCAGATTGACAGCGCTTGGATTGAGCCCGTCCACAAGTTCCTGGTCGACCGTTCGCTCTACTCCCTGCAACTGCAGTATTACCTCGAGAGCGCGGAAGGGCGCAAGAACACGATCTGTACCGTCTTCTTCGACAAGAACCCACGCAAGCTGCAGAAGCGTTGGAGCAAGGTCAACCGCCGCTACAATAAGGTCGACGACATCCGCCTGATGAGCCTGCCTGCCGAGCGCTTCAAGTTCAAGGCCGAGGAGTGGAAGCAGATCACCATCGAGGAGACGCCTGCGACGAGCAGCAGCACAGCCGCTCCAGCCAAGGACACAAAAGAGAAAAAGAAAAAGAAGGAGAACTCATGACCAGCAGCACCTACTGCATTGCCTCGCACTCGCTGCTTGTGGTTTGCGCAGACGAATTGGACAGCGCCCAGCTGTTGCCTTCGTTTGCGCCTTTTGTATTGCCTCTCGCAGCTGACAGTCCGTTGCTGACCATGCACGTCGAGATGGGCACACCCACCGATTTCACATCGTGGGACGAGATTGGGCAGTTCGACTGCGGCGGTGCCAATCATGGCGTCTACCGCGACGCCGAGGGGCATCATGGATTCGAGATCAGCCTGCCCGGCGCCGACCACCACATCGCATGCACCATGATGGCCGACAGCGATTTCAGCCATTGTAGGGCCACCCTCGTCAATGGGTCGTTGCGCCAGCAACAGTTCGGACTCAACAACGCGCTGATGATGGCCTACGCCTTCGCTGCGGCTACGCTCGACACCCTGCTCATTCACGCTTCCGTGATTCGCAAGGACGGCTACGGCTACCTGTTCACGGCGCCCAGCGGAACGGGCAAGAGCACGCATACCCACTTGTGGTACAAGAACATACCCGACTGCGACCTGATGAATGATGACAACCCCGTCATTCGCCTCGTCGATGGGAAGGCATACATCTTCGGCTCGCCCTGGAGCGGCAAGACGCCCTGCTATCGCAACATCAGCGCTCCCATCGGAGCCATCACACGCCTTGAGCAGCGACCCGCCAACGAGATACGCCGCATGGGCGCCTTGGAGGCCTTCACTACCCTACTCCCCGCCGTGAGCTCAATGAAGTGGGACCGCCGCGTCTACATGGGCATCTGCCAGACCATCTCGAACATGATCAAGACGACACCTGTCTACTGGCTGGGATGCCTGCCCGATGCCGAGGCCGCCTTACTCAGTTACCAAACCATTGCCGTAAAATGACAAACCCGCTGAAATCTGCTACGACCCGCGTGGGTCGCATCATAGCCGCGCCCGTGCGAATGGCCAAAGAGCGCAAATACGCTAACCCCGACGACGAGCAACAGCTGCACAAGGACCTCCCCAACGAGCGTCTGCTGCCCTTGGTAAGGCGCTTCATCAATGAGGGACACACCGTTACGCTGGCCGTCAAGGGTTACAGCATGCGCCCTTTCCTCGAGCACATTCGCGACCAAGTGACCCTCGATGCCTTCGATGAGTTGCACATCGGCGATGCCGTCCTGGCCGAGATCGTCCCGGGCCATTTCGTGCTCCACCGCATCATCGCCATGACCGACGATGGATGGCTCACGCTGATGGGCGACGGCAACTTCCGCGGGACGGAGCATTGCCGCGTACAGGATGTCTGCGGCATCGTGACGGAGTACATACGGCCCAATGGTCACGTGACGCTGGCCAGCGACCGATGGCTGCGGTGGCGCATACGCCAGTGGAGGCGCTTGCTGCCCATACGCCGCTATCTGCTGTACATCTACAGGCTCACCATTTAGAAACCGAACAAAACAAATAGTAACGATGAGAATCAACGAAGGATTTGAACTGATGGACGTCTGTGGCGAAATGGTCGTCGTGGCGCTTGGAAAGAAGAACATCAATTTCTCCAAGATCATCAGCCTCAACGAGAGTGCGGCCTACCTCTGGAAGAAGGTCGTAGGCGAGGATTTTGACGCCCAGCGACTGGCTCAGCTGCTGACCGAGGAGTACGATGTCGACATGGACACCGCCCTCATCGATGCCCAACGGACCATGGAGGACTGGAAGCAAGCTGGTTTAGCGGAATAAGCCACCCCCGATAGCGCTCAATTCCCCGGGATGGCGCTCAATTCCCTAGGATGGCTATCAATTCCCTAGGATGGCGATCGTCATCCCTCCCCCCGATAGCGCTCGTCATCCCTCCCCCCATTAGCGCTCGTTATCTCCCTTGGTAGCGCTCGGCGATTCCCTCGCCGAGAAAACCTCTCAATCACCCCTCCTACAGCGCTCGATTCCCCTACGATAGCCCCCTATCCCCCCGCGATAGCGCTCGGCGATTCAGTCGCCGAGAAAACCATTTTTCCCTTATTACTCTTTACCCTGAAGCATCAACGAATGCCTCAGGCCTTTGTTTTCCCCTCACTCCGCCGGGAACAAGTCGATGTGCTTCATCTGCCGCATGATCCACGTCTGTCGTTTCAGCATGTACGTTGAAGGTTCTTTGCTGCTGAAACGCAACGGATTAGGCAGTGTAGCGGCGATGAGTGCGCAGTTGGAGCGCGTCAGTTCGCTGGCGGGATGCCCGAAGTGGAGCTGTGCCACCGCCTCGGCGCCATAGATGCCATCGCCCATCTCGATGGAGTTCAGGTAGACCTCCATGATGCGGTGTTTGCCCCAGATGAGTTCGATGAGGGCGGTGAAGTAAGCCTCCAGCCCCTTGCGCACCCACGAGGCTTTCGGCCACAGGAACACATTCTTGGCCGTCTGCTGGCTGATGGTGCTGCCTCCGCGTTGCCGTTTGCCCGACTGACGTTCCTTCAGCGCCTGGTCGATGGCATCGAAGTCGAAGCCATGATGCTCCAGAAAACGCTGGTCCTCAGAGGCCATCACAGCCACTGGCATATATTTCGACATCGATTCCATCGGCACCCAATGATGATGCAGCCTCAACGTCTCGCCGTGCCCCACTTGTTGTGCGCAGCGAATCACCATCAGCGGCGTCACGTAGACCGGCAGCCAACGATAGGCCACCACTGCCAAAATCGTAGAGGCAAAGAAGAAGATGACCAGCCTCTGCAACCATTTCTGTATCGTCTTGAACAATTTCATTCCTGAAGAACTTTACAACCTTACAACTCGTCAACTCGTCCGCTCGAGCACTGCCCACTTCGCTCTGCGAAGAACTCGTCAACTATCATTCAACTCGTCAACTTGTCTACTTGTCAACTTGTCCGCTCGAGCTCTGCTCGCTTCGCTCTGCGAAGAACTCGTCAACTACCTTTCAACGTTTCAACCTTTCAACCTTTCAACTTTTCAACCTCTCTTCACTTCCCCGCCCTTATCACCCTCACGCCCAGCTGCGTAGGATGCTTCTGCATGTACTCCGCGAGCGTCATCGGCTCCAGCACCACCTTCTTGTGGATCTGGCTGGCGTTGAGCAGGTGCAGCTTTCCGTCGCGGCCCCACACAGCCAGTCCGAGGTGCGAGACATCAAGCCCTGCCTTCTTGGTGACGATGGCCAGGATGTCGCCGTCCTCGATAGCCGAGAGTTCCTT
>CADCOX010000354.1 GCA_902803195.1 uncultured Bacteroidales bacterium | reverse complement strand
GCGAAGCAGGGGGAACCGCCGTCAAAAACGGCGGGCACCACGGCCGCGAAGAGGGACAAGAGGGGGAAAGGCGGCAAGGAGGGCAAGAGGGGGCTCAAGCGGGCGCCTTCAAGCAAGCGCGCACCATCAATCAAGAGGCCCCCTTCAAGCAAGCGCGCCCCATCAATCAAAAGGCCCCCTTCAAGCAAGGGATACCTCCCCTCCTCCCCTACACAAACCTTATGGTGTCAATGACTTGCGCTCCGACGTGGTCGTTGAGACGGCGCACGAGGGTGGCGCGGCCTGAGAACAACTCCTGCCGGACAACCGAGGAGGTCAAACGCACGTAGAGCGTGCGGTTCCGAATCTCCGTGCTGGCCGTATAGCGGGCGATAGCGGGACCTACGACCTCAGGCCAACTCTCGACGAGGCGGTACTCGTTGTAAGGCGTCTCGAGGCCTTCCTCGCGCATCACCTGATTGATGATAACACCCAGTATCTCAGCTTGTTGTCTTCTCATGATATTTCTCCTTGCTTGACGTGAAACAATCGGTAGTCGCCGCCCGAACGCTTGAGGATTTGGTCGAGATGGTCGCGATTGGTATCGGTGACGAAAATCTGTCCGTAGTCGTCGCCTGCCACAAGATGGACAATCTGCTCCACGCGCTGAGCGTCGAGTTTGTCGAAGATATCGTCCAACAGCAGCAGCGGCGCTTCGCCCAGCGAGCGACGGAGGAAGTCGAACTGTGCCAACTTCAGCGCTACGAGGAACGTCTTGTTCTGCCCCTGCGACCCCTCGCGCTTGAGAGGGTAGCCGTCCAACGTCATCTCCAAATCATCGCGGTGGACGCCGTGGAGCGAGTAGCCGACGGCCAAGTCCTTGGCGCGGTCGCGCTGGATGACCTCGAGCAACGGCCCCCGCTGAGCATGCGACGAATAGGCCAGTCCGACCTGCTCGCGCTGCTCGCTCACGCGGGCGTAAATCTCCTGAAACACAGGCACGAACGTCTCGACATAACGGCGTCGAGCCTCATAGACAGCCGTGCCGTGGCGCGCCATCTCAGCCTCCCACAGCGCCAGCAGTTCCTCGTCGGGCGCAGGTTCCTCCTGCTTGAGCAGGGCGTTGCGCTGCGCCAAGGCTTTGTTGTAAGCCATGAGAGCGTCGAGGTAGCGATGGTCAGTCTGCGAGATGACGATGTCCAGGAAGCGGCGCCGCTCCTCGCCTCCGCCAGCGATGAGCAGGCTGTCGAGCGGCGAGACCATCACCAGCGGTACGAGTCCGATGTGCTCGGCGATGCGGCGATAGGCTTTCTTGTTGCGCTTCACCACCTTCTTCTGCCCTCGGCGCATGCCCAGGTAGACCTCCTCGGCGTCGCCGCTGTCGTGCTCCAACTGCCCTTGAACGACGCAGAACTCCTCGCCATGACGGATGCAGGCGCTATCCAGGCTCGTCGTGGCGCTCTTGCAGAGAGCCAGGAAGTGGACGGCGTCGAGCAGGTTCGTCTTTCCCTCGCCGTTCAGCCCTATCAGACAATTCAGTTTAGGCGAGAACGAGAGGTCAGCCTGCGCGATATTCTTGTAGTTGAGGATGGATATTTCGCGGAGAATCATAAGCGGTGCGTGCTCAAAAACGCCGCAAAGTTAATGCAAAAATGCGAAATGACGAGCCTTTTCGATGCTTTCTGCACGAAAAAACTGAAATAATGCCCTGAAAAGTTGACTATCCCAAAGAAATTGACTACTTTTGCACCGCTTTTTTGCGCAACGCGCATAAGCGCACACGCGAACAATAACAATAAAAACATAAATATCAAAAACAAAATGGCAAAGAAACAACAAAAGAATGCCGCTCCCGAGAACATCGAGTCCGTGAGCAAAACCCAAGCCTTCATCGACAAGTACAAGAAGGTCATCGTCATCGCCGTGGTCGCCATCATCGTATTGGCTGCCATCATCATCGGTTACGTACAGTTCATCCGCAACCCCCGCATCCAGAAGGCTAATGAAGCCCTGGCTAAATGCGAGACTTACTTCCAGGCCGACAACTACGACAAGGCCCTCAACGGCGACGGTCAGGGCTGCATCGGTCTGCTGAAGGTGATTGACGAGTTCGGCAGCACGAAGGCTGGCAACCTGGCTAAGCTCTACGCTGGTCAGTGCTACGCTCAGACTGAGAAGTGGGAAGAGGCCAAGAAGCAGCTCGAGAGCTTCAGCCTGCAGGACGACGCCATCATCTCGCCCGCAGCCCTCGGTCTCCTCGGGAATGTCTACGCCAACCTGAACGACAACGAGAAGGCAGTGGCTACGCTCAAGAAGGCCGCCAAGCTGGCCGACAACGGCAGCCTCTCGCCCATCTTCCTCATGCAAGCTGGCGAGCTCCTCGAGTCCATGGGCAAGGCCGACGAAGCCCTCAAGCTCTATCAGGAGGTCAAGGACAACTACAAGAACTCCATGGCCGTCCAGCAGCAGGAAATCGACAAATACATCGAGCGCGCCAGCAAGTAACGGGAACGGAAACGGGAACGGGAACGTTAACGGGAACGGGAACGGGAACGGGAACGGGAACGAAAACGTCCTGTATGTTACGTTTTTAACGTAACTCCTCTCCTCCCCCTTCCTTCCTCCTCCCCCCCCCAACGCTCAACGCCAAAACGCAACAACAATGGCTACAGCCTATCACCATCTCTCTGACTACGACGCCGCCACCGTCCCCTCGGCCGAGGGTATGCGCGTGGCCATCGTCGTAGCCGACTGGAACGACCGCTTCACCTACGCCATGGCCGACGCTGCCATCGCTACGCTCAAGCAGCATGGCGTGGCCGACGGCGACATCCTCGTGAAGCACGTCCCCGGCAGCTTCGAACTCATCTACGGAGCCACTTGGGCCGTGGAGCACGCCGAGGTGGACGCCGTCATCGCCATCGGATGCGTCATCCGCGGCGACACGCCCCACTTCGACTACATCTGCCAAGGCGCCACCCAAGGACTGGCCGAGCTCAACCTGCGCGGACGCATCCCCGTCATCTACGGACTCCTCACCTGCAACACGATGGAGCAGGCCGAGGCACGCACTGGAGGCATCCTGGGCAACAAAGGCACGGAATGCGCCGTCACGGCCATCAAGATGGTAGACTACAGCCGCCATTGATCGGCACGATCACTACTCATCCCCTCCCATCCTTCCCCCAAGGGGGAGGGGTTTCGCTCAACAACTGAAACCCTTCCTCGCTGGGACCGACAGGCTGGAGGGGATGACCTTTTCTCAGAAATGGCTAAACAAAAACAGAAGACCATCAACATCAAGAACCGCAAGGCTGAATTCGACTACTACTTGATGGAAAAATACACGGCGGGACTCGTCCTCACCGGCACGGAAATCAAAAGCATCCGACTCGGTAAGGCCAGCCTCGTCGACACCTACTGCGCCATCATCGGCGGCGAAGTATGGGTGAAGAACATGAATATAGCCCAGTACTTCTACGGCACTTACAACAATCACGCCGCCCGTCGCGACCGCAAGCTGCTGCTCAATCGCCGCGAGATTCGGCGCTTGCAGCAGGCCACGAAGAGCCCAGGCTTCACCATCGTCCCCACGCTCCTCTTCATCGATGAGAACGGCCGCGCTAAACTCGACATCCACCTCGCCCGAGGCAAGCATAGCTTCGACAAGCGCGAGACACTCAAGGAAAAAGAAGACCGCCGCGCCATCGACCGCCAATTCAAGCAAAATTACTAAAGGACAGGGAGTCCTCGAAATGGCGAGAGGGCGAGATGACGAAAGGGCGAAAGGGCGAAAGCCGATTCCCTTCGAAGTCTCGAAATATCGAAATGTCGAAGTCTCGAAATCCCGAAATGTCGAAGTCTCGAAATATCGAAATATCGAAATATCGAAATCCCCCTCCCCGTTTAGCCCCCTTCCTCCCTCCTCCCCTTTTCCTCCTCCCCCTCTCCTCCCCTCCCCTTTCCCTTCCTTCCCCCTTTCCTCCTCCTCTCTCCTATGCCATCCTCTTCTGACACAACACTCCGCACGGCTTTTGCCTCTCAACGCCCCCTCATCCTTGACGGAGCCATGGGTACGATGATTCAGTCCTACGGCCTCTCTGAAGAGGATTTCCGCGGGCAGCGCTTCCGCGACCTCCCAGGGCAGCAGAAGGGCAACAACGACCTCCTCTGCCTCACGCGCCCCGACGTCATCGCCGACATCCACAGCCGCTATCTCGCTGCAGGAGCCGACGTCATCACCACCAATACCTTCAACGCCCAACGCATCTCTATGGCCGACTACGGCTGCGAACACCTCGTAGCCGAAATCAACCGCGCTGCCGTCGCCATCGCTCGTCAAGCCATCGAACAGGCCGAAGACAATCAGCCAACTGACAATCAACCGAGCGACCAGCAGCCAACCAACAATCAACCCAGCGCCCAACAGCCCTTCCCCCTACGGGGGGAGCGGGGAGAGGGGCCAACCCCCGCTCCGCATCCTACTCCCCGCCGCCATTTCGTTGTCGGTTCCGTCGGACCCACGAACAAGGCGCTCTCCATGAGCCCCGACATCAACGACCCCGCCCGCCGAGCCATCACCTTCGACCAGTTGGCCGAAGCTTACGTCGAGCAGATGACGGCGCTCATCGAAGGCGGCGTCGACGCCCTCCTCATCGAGACCATCTTCGATACGCTCAACGCCAAGGCTGCACTCTATGCCGCCGAACAGGCGATGCGCGCTGCGGGTCGGCGTGTACCGCTCATGCTCAGCGCCACAGTCAGCGACCGCGCAGGACGACTGCTCAGCGGACAAACGCTCGAGGCCTTCGTCCTCTCGGTAGCTCATGCCGACATCCTCAGCATCGGACTCAACTGCTCGTTCGGCGCAGCCGAGATGCTCCCGCACCTGCGACAACTGCGGGCTTTCGTCTGTGCTCACGCGCGCGTTCCTATTTATATTAGCGCCTACCCTAACGCGGGGCTGCCCAACCAACTCGGCCTCTACAACGAGACGCCTCAGCTCATGGCGCAGCACGTGCAGCCTTTCCTCGACGAAGGACTCGTCGACATCATCGGAGGCTGCTGCGGCACTACCGATGCCCACATACGCGCCATCGCCGATCTCGTCGCCTCTCACAGGGCAAGCGCCGCTCCGACCGCGAGCACCTCCGCTCCGACCGACGCCGTCACGCCTGCCCCCTCCTTCGCCCTCGCAGGCCTCGAGCCCCTCATCCCCGTGGCCGAGGCACGCCCCTTCATCAACGTCGGCGAGCGCTGCAATGTAGCGGGCTCGCGCAAGTTCCTGCGTCTCATCAAAGAGAAGAACTATGACGAAGCCATCGACATCGCCCGTCGGCAAGTCGAGGACGGAGCGCTCGTTCTGGACATCAACCTTGACGACGGACTCCTCGACACGCAGGCCGAGATGACTCATTTTCTCAACCTCCTCGCAGCCGAACCCGATATCGCGCGCGTGCCTTTCATGATCGACTCGTCCAAATGGGCCGTCATCCGCGCTGCCCTCGGTTGCATACAAGGGAAGAGCATCGTCAACAGCATCTCGCTCAAGGAGGGCGAGGACGTCTTCCTCGAGCACGCACGCGAGATTCGCAGCCTCGGCGCTGCGGTCATCGTCATGGCTTTCGACGAACAGGAACAAGCGACCACCTTCGAGCGCCGCACAAGCGTCTGCCAGCGAGCCTACCGACTCCTCGTCGAGCGCGTAGGCTTTGCGCCCGAGGATATTATCTTCGACCCCAACGTGCTGGCCATCGCCACGGGCATGCCCGAGCACGACCGCTATGCGCTCGACTTCATCCGCGCTACGGCCTGGATCAAGCAGAACCTGCCGGGGGCTCACGTCAGCGGAGGCGTCTCCAACCTCAGCTTCTCGTTCCGCGGCAACAACAACCTCCGCGAGGCCATGCATGCCGTTTTCCTTTACCATGCCCGTCAAGCTGGCATGGACATGGCCATCCTCAATCCCGCTACGCGCGTCACCTACGCCGACATCCCAACCGACCAACTCGCCATCATCGAGGACGCCATCCTCGCCCGCACACCCGACGCCTGCGAACGCCTCACGGCATTGGCCGAACAACTTATGACTGCTCAGCAAGAAGCCAAGCAACAGGCCGAGCTGCAAGGCGACAAACAGCAAGGCGACAAACTGCAAGGCGATAAGCAGCAAGGCGACAAGCTGCAAAACGACAAGCCCAAGGCCAACGCCCCTGCCCTCTCGACCGAGGAGCGGCTCGTCCGCGCCCTCCGACAAGGCAATACCGAGACGCTCGAGACCGACCTGATGGAGGCCCTCAACGTCTATCCCTCGCCCGTCGCCATCATCGAAGGGCCGCTC
>CADCOX010000353.1 GCA_902803195.1 uncultured Bacteroidales bacterium | reverse complement strand
TGTCGCTCAGCATCTGATGCATTGGGGAAAACGCGTAGGAGGTTCTTGCGAACGACACGGCGACGATAGTGTAGGACGTGTATCATCAACCAGCACAGCCCATCGCTCAGCACAAAGAGCCACGACAAGGGCAGTCGAGCCAATGAGCCGAAAATGCAGAGATAGATGCGGTAGAGAATTTTATCTTTCATTGGCAGAAATAGTGGCAACGATGGCCTCGGTAGCGCCTTCGTGACGTTTCATATAATCCTTAGCGGTTCGGCTTATTTTGTCAAGGCGCTTTTGGTTGTTTTTGAGTTCTGAAAACCAATCATCCAGTTGTTCGGCGTTCTCGACAATGCGCCCGACACCTAACTCAGCCAGTTCCTGAGCTGTGGGTTTGCGCTCGATGCGAGGCCCGTAGGCGACGGGGAGTCCATAGGCCGTGGCCTCGATGATGCTGTGGAGATAGGGTGTAAAGCCACCTCCGACGTATGCCCAACGTGCGTAGCGGTAGATGGAAGCCAACGCACCCATGAAGTCGATGATGAGCACCTGCGTCTTCGAAAAATCGGTTTCGGGCGTACAATGTGAATAGCGGTGAGCCTGACAGAGTAAACGTTTCTTTATGCGAAGGATGGCTTCGGGGCTAATCTCGTGAGGGACGAGGATGAAACGTGTGTCCTGATGGCGATTGGCTACAGTAGCGACCATGTCCAAGTCCTGCTTGTCATGGATGCTGCCTGCGATGAACACGTCGCGGCCATCCACGAAATGCTCGATGATGGCATTCTCGTAAGGCGAACGGGCAACCTTGCGGGCATTGTCGAAAAGCGGATCGCCAGTCACCGTGACATTCGTGAAACCAAGTCGTTGCAAACGTTTCTGCGAGACCTCATTCAACACGAAGAAATGCGTATAGGTCTTCAGTTGGCGGCGCCATAGGCCTCCATACCAATGCATGAATGGCGCACGTTCTGTGATATTGGCCGATACTAGATAAGTGGGAATCTCACGCTTGCCCAACTGATAGAGATAGTTGACCCAATACTCTGAGATGATGAACACAGCTCGCTGAGGATTAACGGTGTCCAAGAACCGACGTACGTTACGAGGTTTGTCCAAGGGCAAGGCATAGACGGCGTCAACAAGCTGGCGATAGCGCTTCAGATAATCCAAACCCGAAGGCGAGAATACAGTAAGCACTATGCGCCACTGACCAGAGTCATGCAACTGACGGACAATAGGTTTTGCTACATTATATTCTCCCAACGACGATGCATGAACCCACAACGTAGGACGCTCATCACCCGTAGCCCGTTCATTGGCAATAATGTGCTTCATCAACCCCTCCTGTCCCTTCACGAAACGGAGAAACTTCATCCGCGGATGTCGGAAGAACAGCGAAAGGAATTGAAATATAAAATCGATTAGATAGGCTATCTGGTTGTATATTGTATGCATGAAAACTGGCGTATCATTGGATTTCGGGCACAAAGATACGCTAACTTTAGCGGAAATCATCACGAAAAGCGAAAAAAAGTGATAAAGATGATGGAAGAGTCGGAAAGATTTGCTACTTTTGTGGCCGCAGAGACCAAAAAGTAATGATTTACGTCAGCCTTCCCTGTACGCAACAGCGTCGCCTGAGTTTCTATCTGGCGATGGAAGAGTACTTGGCCCGTGAGAAAAACGACGGCGACGATCTCTTCTTCACTTGGCAGGTAGAGCCCACGGTCATCTTCGGCCGACATCAAGTCATTGAGAACGAAGTGAACCTCGACTATTGTCGACGCCACGACATCCAGTTCTATCGCCGCAAAAGCGGAGGCGGATGCGTCTATGCTGATCGTTCAAACGTCATGATGAGCTATATCACTCGCTCTGACGAGGTCGTTAAGACGTTTACCCGTTACATGGACATGGTGACGGCGATGCTCCGCGACCTCGGGCTCGAAGCCACTTCGACCGAGAACAACGACGTACTCATTGACGGACGTAAAGTCTCTGGAAACGCGTTCTACCATATCCCCGGCCATAGCATCGTACACGGAACAATGCTTTTTGACACCGACATGCAGCACATGCTTAGCGCCATTACTCCGCCTCAAACGAAACTCGACGCCCACGGCGTAGAGAGCGTGCGACAGCGCATCACCCTCTTGCGCGAGCATACCGGCCTTACAATCGAAGCGTTCTGCGCGTATATACGCACAAGCCTATGCGACCATTCGCTTCAGCTCACACGTATAGACGTGCAAGCCATCGAGTCCATAGAGCGCGAATACCTTGACCCTTCGTTCATCTATGGCCGTCTTCCCCTCTAAACGCTCAGTAAAAACAAACTCGAGGAAATCATAACTTTCAATTACATAACTACAACCTCATGGAAAAGAAAACCTGCCTCTATGACCGCCACGTGACACTCGGCGCCTTGATGTCACCCTTCGGCGGTTTCATCATGCCCATCCAGTACTCCAACATCACCGACGAGCACAATGCCGTACGTCAGCATTGCGGCGTCTTCGATGTCTCACACATGGGCGAAGTGCGCATCACGGGGCCCGATGCCGAACGTTATGTCCAGCACATCTTCACCAACGATGTCACCGATGCGCCCCTCGGACAGATATATTATGGTATGATGCTCTATCCCAATGGTGGTACCGTCGACGATCTATTGGTATATAAAATGGGCGAGAACGATTTCTTCCTCGTCATTAACGCAGCCAATATCGACAAGGACGTGGCTTGGATGACAGAACAGACTGAAGGCTTCGACATCAATCTCGACCACCAAAGCGACTACTACGGCCAGTTGGCCGTTCAAGGTCCAGAGGCTGAAGCCGTCGTCGAGGAAGTCCTTGGCTTACCCTGCCAGGAACTGAAGTTCTACACGGCCAAGACGCTTGAAGTAGCTGAAGGCGACGAAGGTGAAACCATCATCATCTCACGTACAGGTTACACAGGCGAAGATGGTTTCGAGATATATGGCTCACATGAGTTCACGCAGCAGGCATGGGACAAGCTCATCGCGAGTGGACGCTGCAAGCCTTGCGGGCTTGGCTGTCGCGACACGCTTCGGTTCGAGGTCGGTCTGCCGCTCTACGGCGACGAGCTCAGCGCAGATATCTCCCCTGTTATGGCGGGGCTGTCCATGTTCTGCAAACTCGATAAGCCTGAGTTCATCGGCAAGGAAGCCCTCGCAGAGCAGAAGGCCAACGGAGTGCCCTGCAAGCTTGTAGGCATCGAACTCGCCGATAAGGCTATTCCTCGCCACGGATACGCCGTCCTCACCCCCGAAGGTGAGCCTGTCGGCGAAGTCACCACCGGCTACCACTGTCTGAGCGTCGACAAAAGCGTCTGCATGGCCCTCGTAAAGACAGAGTACGCCAAACTCGGCACCCCATTGGCCGTTCAGATTCGCAAGAAGACGTTCCCGGGCGTTGTCGTCAAAAAGAAATTCTATGATAAACATTATAAAAAGTAAACAATTATGGCAAACTTTGAAGCAGGACTCTATTACAGCGAGTCACACGAGTACATTCGCGTTGAAGGCGAATATGGTTTTATTGGTATTTCAGACTTCGCTCAGCAATCATTGGGCAATGTCGTATATGTTGACATGCCCGAAGTAGACGATGAAGTCACCGCAGGCGAAGAGTTTGGCGCCGTCGAGAGCGTTAAGGCTGCCAGCGACCTCATCTCGCCCGTCAGCGGCACCGTCGTCGAGGTTAACGAAGCCCTCGAGGACGAGCCCGAACTCCTCAACAAGGACGCTTTCGCCAACTGGATCATCAAAGTCCAGCTCTCAGACCCTACCGAGCTTGACAACCTGATGGACGTGGAAGCCTACAAGAAGCATTGTGAATAAAAAAATTATAAAAATATAAGATTATAAAATTATAAAAGTAAGTGGGACGTGACAATCTGATTTACGAATTAAGTAAGGCTTTTGCATTGAGAATCATCAAACTAAACAGATTCTTGAAAGAAACTCATAGGCACACTTATTAACATCATCAAGAAAACTAAGGAGAACGGTGAGGCCAACTAATCCTCACCCCTCCTTTATTTTTATCATTTTATAATTTTATCATTTTATAATTTTGAATTTTATCATTTTATAATTTATGAATTTTAAATACTTCCCCCATACCGAAGAAGACCTGAAGGAGATGCTGGCGGCTTGTGGCGTTGACTCTGTTCACGACCTCTTCGCCGATGTGCCCGAGGCAGCTCGTTTCCGCCGCGACTACGAATTGCCCGATGCGCTCTCCGAGACCGACCTGCGTCTCTTCTTCGAGCAACTGACACATCCAATGAACGCCCAGCAGCTCATCTGCTTTGCCGGTGCCGGTTGCTACGACCACTACGCGCCCAGCGTCGTACAAAATCTTATTCAGCGCTCTGAGTTTCTGACTTCCTACACTCCGTATCAGGCCGAAATCTCGCAGGGTACCCTTCACTATATCTTTGAGTATCAGTCCATGATAGCTGAACTCACGGGTATGGAGATTTCCAACGCCTCGATGTACGATGGCGCTACCGCCACCGCCGAGGCTGCCATGATGGCATGGTCCAACGCCAAGAAGGCTACCCGCGTGTTGGTCAGCGAGACCGTTGACCCGAAGGTTCGCCGTGTCGTAGATACGTATGCCCATTTCCACGGCATTCCCATTCAGCTTATTCCTGCTGAAAACGGAGCCACTTCGCGCGCCGCGCTCGACAAAGAACTGGCTGAAGGCGGTGTGGCAGGCGTTATCCTCCAGCAGCCCAACTACTACGGCATCGTCGAAGACTTCACGGGCATCGCCGACGCAGTTCACGAACAGAAGGGCATCCTCGTCATCAACGCCAATCCCTCCGACCTTGCCATCCTGAAGACTCCGGGTGAGTGGGGTGCAGATGTCGCTGTGGGCGAGGGCCAAAGCCTTGGCATTCCCATGACCTTTGGCGGCCCTGGCGTAGGTTTCATGGCTTGCACTGAGAAACTCATTCGCAAGATGCCGGGCCGCATTGTCGGTCAGACACTCGACAGCCGCGGCCAACGCGCTTTCGTGCTGACGCTTCAAGCACGCGAGCAGCATATCCGTCGCCAGAAAGCCACCTCTAACATCTGTTCCAACCAGAGCCTCATGGCGCTCTATGTGACCATCTATCTCGCCGTCATGGGCAAGGAAGGGTTACGCGAAGTAGCCGAGATGAGCTATGCCGGAGCCCACAGCCTCTGCGACAAACTCCTCGCTACGGGCAAGTTCAAGGAGACATTCCCCGGCCAGCCTTTCTTCAACGAGTTCTGCATCGACTACGATGGCGACCTCGATGCCCTGCTGGCAGAAGCCACTGAATGCGGTTATCTCGCAGGCGTGAAGGTAGGCGAGAAGACGCTCATGCTCGCTGTCACCGAGCAGCGCACGCCCGAAGAGATTGACGAATTGGTAGAAATCATTAAAGATCATAAGGAGGTACGAGCATGAACAGAACATTATACGGCAACCTCATCTTCGAGCTCTCGAAGAAAGGGCGCAAAGGCTACTCTCTGCCTCAAGACTACGACCGCACCCACACCACGGCTGAGCTGCCCGAAACGTTGCGCCGCAAGGAAGCTGCCCGTTTGCCGGAGTGCGATGAGCTGACCGTGGTGCGTCACTACACGAACCTCAGTCACAACAATTTCGGCGTTAACGACGGCTTCTACCCTCTCGGCTCTTGCACAATGAAGTACAATCCCGTCATCAACGAGGAGATCGCTGCGATGAAGGCCTTCGCCGGCCTACATCCTTTGCAGCCAGCCGAAACCTGTCAAGGTGCACTCGAAGTATATTTCAACTTGCAGCAGTCCCTCGCCGAACTTGCAGGACTGAGCGAGTTTACGCTGAATCCTTGTGCTGGTGCTCACGGCGAGTTAACTGGTTTGATG
>CADCOX010000352.1 GCA_902803195.1 uncultured Bacteroidales bacterium | reverse complement strand
GTTGCAAAATATTAACGATAACGTTAACGATAACGATAACTGGGCTGCGCGATGAATGTGCTACCCTAGGAAAAGTTGAATGGATTTAACTTTCGGAAGCTCCGCTTGTTTGGGAGTTTGCTAAAGTTGAGTCAAGTAATTACTGTGAACTTGGCGAAGCGGAGGAGGAGTTGCTTGGTCCCTACGTTATCGAAGCGGACGGTGGCCTTCGCATCGATGCCGCTACCGCTGAGGGCGATGACCTCACCTCGACCGAAGCGGGCATGCTCGATATGCTGACCGACGGTCAGGGTGCCTGCAGTCGTCTGGGTAGAGGTGACGGGAGAGGACGAGACATCGGATTCGGTACGGACGCCAACGCGCCGCATGCCTGCGGGCGGAGTGGAGGAAATACGCGAGGCATCGGAGGACGAACCACGACCTATAGATGAGAGACGCGAAGAATCGGAGAACGAACTCCGCGAAGAGCCTGTAGACGAAAAGCGGGAAGCATCGTCCCAAGGGGCACGCGGACGCTGGAAGAGGGAGTCGTCCGTGAGGCCGAAGGGCGAGAACGAACGGCGACGAGAGCCGATGGTTTGCGATTCATCTTGCTCGAGGAAGCGTTCGTCGATGTCGGAGAGGAAGGTGCTGGGCGAGCAGAACTCACTCTTGCCATAGCGATAACGATTCTGAGCGTGAGTGAGGAAGCATTGCTCCTCGGCTCGGGTGATGGCGACGTAGAAGAGGCGGCGCTCCTCCTCGAGTTCGCGTGGCGACGAAGATGACATCGCGTTGGGAAAGAGGTTCTCCTCCATGCCTACGACGAAGACGACGCGGAACTCGAGTCCCTTGGCCGCATGAATGGTCATCAGCGACACCTTGGCTTCGCTGTCATCGTCGCTCTCGTCGAGATCGCTGATGAGCGACACCTCCTGCAGATAATGCGTCATGAAGGTGCGTTCGCGCCCTTCCTCTTCCATGCGGTCGTCGACGAACTGCTGCATACCATCGAGCAACTCCTGAAGGTTCTCCTGACGCGAGATATCATCGGGCTCGCGTCCACGGAAGATATCGGCTTGCACGCCCGATTCGCGGGTGATGCGCAGACCGAGGGTTGCGGCATCGAGCGTGTCGACATCCTGACGGAAACTCTCGATGAGTTGGGCGAAGGCGTCCAGTTTGGCCAACGTACCGCGATTGACATCGAGGCCGTATTGCTCGGGCTGCGTAATCACTTGCCAGAGACTGACGCCATGCTGAGAGGCTTTGGCGACAATCTTACTGATGGTCGTATCGCCGATACCGCGGGCAGGATAGTTGATGACACGCTTGAGGGCCTCCTCGTCGTTAGGGTTGACGGTGAGACGGAAATAGGCAATCAAATCCTTGATCTCCTTGCGCTGATAGAACGACAGACCGCCGAAGATGCGATAAGGAATGCCCGCCTTGCGGAAAGCCTCCTCGAACGTACGGCTCTGCGCATTGGTGCGATAGAGGATGGCAATGTCATTCCACTCGATGTGCTCGTAGCGGTTGAGGTTCTGCACCTTCTTCGCTACCCCACTCGCCTCTTCGATGTCGCTGTAGTAGCTGTAGACGTGAATGGGTTGACCTTTGGATTTCTCGGAGAAAACCTCCTTGGGAATCTGGCCTCGGTTGTGCTTGATAAGGCTGTTGGCGGCTCCGACGATGGTCTGCGTAGAGCGATAGTTCTGCTCGAGTTTGAAGAGGCGCGCACCTTCGTATAAGCGTTGGAAAGTGAGGATGTTGTCGATGTTGGCTCCACGAAAGCTATAGATGGACTGTGCGTCGTCACCGACGACACAGACGCGACGATTGTGCTGGGTGAGTTGCCAGACGATGGCGTGCTGGGCATAGTTGGTGTCCTGATACTCGTCGACGAGGACGAAATGGAAGCGCTCTTCGTACTTCTGCAGAATCTCGGGCTTATGCGCGAAGAGAAGATAGGTATAGAGCAGAAGGTCGTCGAAGTCCATAGCCCCTGCTTGCCGACAACGCGCCCAGTAGCGGGCATAGATATCGCCCGTAGCCGGTATCTTGCTGGCCTGATCGGCATGCATGAGCTGTGCGTCGCGCTGGTACTGGGAGGGCAGGATGAGACGGTTCTTTGCCGCCGAGATATGAGCTGCCACGGTGCCGGCTTTGTAGGTCTTATCGTCGAGGCCCATCTCGCGGATAAGGCTGCGGATGAGGCTCTTGCTGTCGGCGGCATCGTAGATGGTGAAGTCGGACGAGAAGCCGATGGCCTCGTGTTCAGCACGAAGGATGCGAGCGAAGATGCTATGGAAAGTGCCCATCCAAAGGCCGCGTGCCGCATCGGCACCTACTTGACGGATGATGCGGGAACGCATCTCCTCGGCCGCTTTATTGGTGAAGGTGAGGGCGAGGATGTTCCATGAGGGCATGCCCTGACTGAGGAGGTAGGCAATCTTGTAGGTGAGGACGCGCGTCTTGCCCGACCCTGCACCTGCGATGACAAGTGAGGGGCCGTCGGTATAGAGGACAGCTTCGCGCTGGGCGGGATTGAGTTCGTCGAGGTTGATCAATGGGTGATTGATGAGGGGTTATTGATGGGAGGAAACTCGGCGACAAAATCGCCGAGCGCTATCGGAGAGAGGGGTTATTCGTCGTCGGGCTTGAGGGTGTCGAGGTCGATGATGTGAAGCTGTAAAGCTTTGACGACGAGGCGCGTGGCGTTGACGCCTTGGCGTTCGTTCTGCGAGAAGAGGCGGTTGATGAGGTCGACCTGACGCTTCTCGAGGCTCTTGACGCCGAAAGGCATCCCCTTGAGCGCAGCAATCATATCCTTGGTGTAGCCGAGGGCGAGATGACGCAGGAAGCGCTCGTCGTACTCGTCGATGTCGTAGTCGATGACAGCATCGGTGCGACGGCTCTCGCTGATGACGCTCTTCTTGAAACGAGAGACAATCTTCTCGAGGATGGGCTGATTGAATACGAGCCGACGTCCGTCCATGACGAGTCGTACATCGTTGCGCGTGAGGAGCTCGCCCGTCTTCAGGATGATGCCGTCGGCGCCAGCCTGCAGGACGTCTACCCAGAGGCGCTCGTTGAGAATCTCGCCCGTGAAGATGAGTACTTTGATTTGCGGATAGTTGGTGTGTACCTGCCGGCAGATGTCCACGCCGACCGTTGTGCTGCCGCCGAGGCCGAGGTCGAGGAGCAAGAGGTCGGGCTTGTCCTTGCGCATGAGGGCCCAGAGCTCGCTCTCGTTCATGGCTGTGCCCAGGATTTGAGCCTCTGGAATCTCTGTACGGAAGATTTCCTCGGTGCCTTTGAGTTCGAGTTTTACATCCTCGACGATGATGACTTTGAATGGATCCATTATGAAAGTTGAAAAGTTGAAAAGTTGAAAGGGTGAAAGGTTGAGAAGTTGAGAAGTTGAAAGGTTGAAAGGGTGAGAAGTTCTTCGCAAGCGAAGCGTCCTTGCGGGCCGAGCGGAAAAGTTGAGAAGTTGAGAAGTTGAAAGAAGGTTATGAGCTCTTTGACAGTGGGACGGTGAACCAGATGGCATGTCCGCTGTGGGCGGCTTCAGCATTGATGCGACAGCCGGGATGCCCCATGAACGTGTCGTGCTCGCGGATGATCTGCTTGCAGATGAGGAAGGGGATGCCGCCCTCATGGGGTGTGAAGAGGTCGTGGAGTTGGGAGTCGGTGAGCGCGACAAGCGGGTTGACAAGGCTGATGACTGCAAATCGCTGGTCGGCCGACGGAGCGATGGAGAGGGTAAAGGCATTATCACCTTGGTACTTCGATGAATCAGAAGAAGGAGATTGAGCGGAGGATTGAGCGTTGACAATAAAGTCGAGCTCGGCATCGAGAAGGGCGTTCACGAGCATGAGCAAGAGGTCGGGGTCGCCACGGAACGGGCTCGAAGACAAGACGTTGTCAATATGGAGAACTACGTCAACGTTCAGTCGGCGAGCACGATTGGCAAAGCGGGCGGCGGCAGGCTCGGTGAGTTCCTCAGCCTGGATGTTGCGTCGGCGGAAGTTGAGCGCTTCGGACTGCTTACTGGCTTGGGCGGTGAGGAGGGTATAAACCTCCTTGTAGTAGGCTGCGGTCTCGCTGAGGGTGTCCAGGAAATCGAGTGACGAAGCAGAGGCACGCATGCGTTCGACGAGTTGCTGTATGCGACCCGGATAGTACATCGTCTCGTGCTTGATGGTTGAGAGGCAGTTGTCCATGATTTGGTTCTGGACGTGCAACCGCTCCTCTTCGTAGAGTCGACGCCTATGTTCGTCCTCAGCCATCTCGATGTCAGCTTGTTGCAGTTCATGCTCCCGCTGTTGCTGCTCACCCATTTGCTGGAGCCGACGAGCGTTGAGCTCAGCTACGGAGCGACGGAAACGCTGACGAGGACGGACATAGAAGAAATAGGAAGCCAGAGCAGCCACGACGAAGAGGAAAATCAGCGCGGCGAGAGCCAGACGCTCGTTCTCCTGCGAACGCTCGACCTGCTGGCAATAACTCTCGAGCGAAGCGTCCTGATTGACCAGCTTGAAAAGTCGCGTATAGAGGGTGTTGCTCTTGCGATAGAGGGGCCAGTCGTGGAGCGCAAGGGCTGCAATGGCGACCTCATTGCGGAGACCCAGCACGAGCGAGTAGTCGAGAGAGTCGCGCCCTTCGCCCATCAGCGCAAAAGCCTTATTGGCGAATTGGAGGGCATCGGCGTAGCGACCATCCAAGTTGCAATAGTAGACGGAATCGGCCAAGGCATAGGCTTCGGCAGGGAACGTGGTATTTGCCTTTGTGGCGGGTTCGGACGACGGAGAAGCGCAGTATGCATGAACCGTCATGAGGACTGCAACCATCATACCGAGGACGCGCGGCAAGCGGAACCAGAAGCGGCTGCCCTCGCCCACCCTGCTCTCGATGCCGAACTGACAGACGCGGAAGAGCGGGTTGGTCTTGCGGTACTTCTCGATGATGCCTTTGCAGTTCATCAGTCCGAAGCCAAAGCCCTTCTGTTCGCTTGGCGCTACACGTATAGACGCATCGGCCTGAGCGTCTATATGTGTGGGCTTGAGCGAACGTTCGCTCACGCCTGTCTCATTAATGAGACTCCCGATGACGGCTGCATCGTAAACCTTGTTGTTCAGGATGAGGTTGACATCGTCGGCCGAGAGACCGCAGCCCGTGTCCTGCACCGAGAGTTCGACATAAGGTCCATCGGCGCTCTCAGATGCCGTAGCACTGATGGTGACCGAACCGCCAGCAGGTGTGAACTTGCGAGCATTGTCGGCCAACGTGTTGAGCATAAAGAGCGTGAGCGAGCGGTCGGCCTTGACGCTGAGGTCTGTAGGCTTCACTTCGAGCGTCAATCCCTTCTGGTCGTAGGCATAATGACTGCGACGAATAGCGCTGAAGAGGGGCTCGAGGGGGAACGAGGAGAGTTGCAAACTCAACTGCCCCTGCTCCATCTGAATCCACTCGGTGAGCAGGTCGTTGAGCTCGGTGATATGCGTGGTGAGTTCGCCGATATAGGCGAGCGATTCCGTAGGGGTCTGCTGGCGCTGCTTCATGCGGCGTACCTCGTGAATGATGCGATCGAGGAAAGGCATAATGCCGTAGACAAGTTGCAGCTTCGCACGCTTCTCGATGTTCTGCTGCTTGTTGCGCAAGAGGCGCAGTTCGGTGGCGCGCTGCAACTCTTCGATCTGCTCTTGCTCCTCGGCCAGACTCTCTTGCTGCTGCTGAGCATAGTCGCGCAGCTGCTGCATCTTCTGACTGAGCAGTCGGTTCTGCGTTTCGGAACGGCGTCGCCAAGTGCGCAGAAGGAGGGCTACGAGCAACCCTATCAGTACGGCCATGCAAGCCACAAAAATCCATATCCGCCGCAGTAGTCGGCTCTCAGCCTGCAACTCGGCAGCACGACTCTCGAGCTCGGCATCCTCACGCGTGACATCGAGCAAGTCGAGGTAGATGTTACGGTTGTAGTCGCTCTCCGCCTTCATGTCCAACGCGCTAAAGGCCACCGAGAGTTGCTGTCGGATGCCGGCAATCCACTCGGGAACCGTCTTCACCTGGGGCGACTGCATCCACTGCCGTTCGACCGACTGATCGGACGGGGATGGGTCAAAAGGCTCCAACAACGGCGTCTGCTCGTCGGGCTCTAAGAGCTCGTCGGAGTCATAGTAGCATTGATGGTGGAAGTTTACACAGTCGAGCGCAGCACGATAGTACTCGATGGCATCCTCGTAGTTGCCTTTGCCGAAAGCCAACTCGCCGAGCGTGCGGAGAGCGCATGCCTCCTGATAGAGATCGTCGTAGGCGATGAAAGCATTGAAAGCGGCTTCGGCCATGCGTTGTGCCGTGCTGTCGGCGCCGAAGATGGAATGCAGGAGGAGAAGAGCCTCGGGGTGCGCTTCGCTGATGACATTCAGCTGCGCCGAATCGGCAAAAAGCGTGGCCAACGACTGCTCGGCATTGCCCTCGAAGAAAAGATAACCTTCGTAGCGAGCAAGCCAAAAGCACTTAAGCAGATAGTCGAACTCCTCGCGGGCGATAGCCTCGTCGTCGGTGTTGTCGGCCAGTCCGCCCGACCCACGCATATAGCAGTAGTAGAGCCATTGTGAGGTGTCGGCAGGCATCTGCGCGTAGGGTTCAGCCTTTCGAATCTCGTCGACGGCGCGTTGGTGTTGGTCGAGATAATAGAAATAGGTGGACGAGACGATGTGAAACTCGCTGCGCGCGAAGTTCAAGCGGTGCAGCTGATGGGGCGTGAGCGACGATTCGCGCCGTTCAATCCGCTGCAATCGCCGCTGAGCATGACGCCGATGAACGAAGAATGCGCGATTGTCGCTGGTGCGCTGCGCTACCTTCATCTGCATCACTTCGGCTACAAGTTGCTCAACGGGACTCTTCATCTCGTCCTCCACTTGTTGGGCAAGGATGAGGGCGCTGTCGAAATCCATCTGCTGGAAACGCTCGAAAGTCAGGAGATTGAGTGCTTCGGCCTCGCCTTCAACATCCCGACTCAGGAGTGCAAGGTCAAGGGCTTGTTGGGCCAACGACCTCGTGCTGTCGATGTTGCGATAACGCCACGCGTAGGCTTGCTCATTCAGGCTGTCGATAGCGCTATGCGACACGCCCGTCCGTCCGCCTGTGCAGGCAGTCAACAACAGGAGAAAGAACGGCAGCAGGTGTTTCATCGCATCTTAGGTAAGCGTTATCTCGTCGGGACAGGGAACTATGGTTTTTGCGAGTTGAGCAGGTAGTCGATTTCCTCAAATTCGTGACCCATATTCAGGTTCAGGTAGATACGATAGAGCGGCGCTATCCATCGGCTCACAGCATCAGGTTGCAACTCGCGAACGCGCTCCATCGGCTGCTTGGCCAGCATGTAAAGGCTGCGGATGATCTCTTGGTCGCGGCGGCACTGGGGATTGGTCAGGTCGGAGCAAGCCGTCTCGGCATAGATAACAGCCAAGTTCAGCGAGGCTATGCCCTTGGTGTAGAGGGCATCGACGTAGTTGGAATCGAGGGCCAGACATGCATCGCAGGCATCGATGGCCTCACGGTCCTTGGATTGCTTCAGCAACACGAGACTTTTGGCGTACCAATAGAGGGGCACGCTATCGTTCTTCGACAGCATCGAATCGGTTATCTCGAGGGCGGTACCGAACTTGCGCTCCGACACGTAGTAGTCAATCAGATGGGAGAAGAAGTAGTCGTGCTCGGGATAGTCGCGCAATCCGTCCTCGAGCGCTGAGAGCCAACGAACGCTGTCGCCTTTGGCCTGCCATGCTTTGCACAGATATTCCTGCACGACCTGACTCTTGAGATGCGAAGCCTTTGCGAGCGAGGCATGCTTGATGATGCCGTCGTTGTTCTGCGAGCGATAGGCCGAGACCACGGCGAGATAGGCCGTAGGGGCGATGAGCGTGTCGGCTCGCAAAAGGGTGTCACGAGCGAAAATGGGGTGCGTGGCCACGCTGACATAGGTGTCGAAGAACTGATAGGCCTGCGGCATACGACCTCCGCTGAAATGCCAGCGACCGCCATTCAGGAGGTTCGTACGATAAGGCATCAGGAAGTCGCGATTGTGGCGGCGATTCATCGGCCTGACGCGACCTTTCTCATCGGGCTCGGCGCCTATGCTGTCGGCCTTCAACACACGCGTGTAGATGTCGAGAATCGAGCCGTAGAACTTGGTCGTATCGTATTTCTGCTTGAGATAGAGCCTAGTGTTCTCCATCTCATAGAGGCGCTCGCTGCATTCCGCAGCAAGTTGAAGATACTCCACCTTATCCTTAGCCTTCACCTCTGGCTTGTCGACTTCGGCCAGCAATGCCTTGATCGCCTGTTCGATATTGGATTTCTTCTTGATTGCATCCTTGGCCTGACGAACGACGCTTGCTGAGAACAGCGGAAGCGCTATCGCACAAATCAGGATGAAGAGGTATCGTCGCATGATGATGGTTACGAATTTTGGTGCAAAGGTACGCTAAAGCGTAGAAATGACAAACTCAAGCAGGTTAAATGATGTTATACAAGCGAAGAAATGGGCATAAAAAAGGAGGGACGCACTTATTTGCGCCCCTCTCTTGATGGAATGAGATGTCCGTACAGTCGGACTGCTGTTGCTGGTTAGTCGCCCACGAGCGTAGCCATCTCTTTCTCCTTAGCCTTGTTGCCGAGGATATAGTAGACGGTGCGCAGACGCGTAGCCCACTTGTGAGGATTGTCGGGCTCGAGCTCCTTCACCTTGAGGAAGTAGGGCTCAGCCTTGGCATATTCGTCCTTGACCTTCTGGATTTCAGCATTCTGCTGTGCGACGGTCATCTTCTTGCCCGTGAGCGCTTCATTCTTCTCGTAACCGATGTTGGAGTAGCAGACACCAGCGTTGAAGTAAGCATCGGAGAACGACTCGTCGGCCTGCGTAGCCTTCTCGAAAAAGGGGATAGCATCGGCATACTTGTGGTCGTTCATGAACACAAGACCCTTGGCATAATTGCCGAGTTTGCTGTTGGCATCGGCACCGAGAATCTCGTCGGCAAAGGCTTGTGCGCCCTTGAAATCGTTGCGAGTGAAGTAGTAGGCCAGAATATTCTGAGCAACGCCTTCGTTGGAGGAAGGATCCTCGAGCACGACTTCCTTACCAGCTTTCAGCCACGCAGCGGTGTCGCCTTGCTCGATGAGCACGGTCAGATAGAGTTGGTTGACCTGATCCTTCTCTTGGGTGTACTTACGAGCCAGGGGCATGTACTCGAGCAGCGTGTTGTAATCCTTAGCGAAATAGGAAGCGAGGCAGGTGTAGTAAGCCATCTGGTTCGTGGTCTCGTCCTGTGCCAGTCCGTCAGCATCGGGGCCGAGGATGGTGTAGGTCTTGGGATAGTTCATCCAACGCTTGAAGGCATCGACAGCCTTGGGGTGCTGCTGATTCTGGAAGAACATCTGACCGCAGTAGGCCACATAGGGGCGGAACTGAATCACTTTCAGCTTATTGGGAATCGTGTAGGGATCTTTCTCGCCACTCAGGCCAAGGGCCTTCGTTGCCTTGTAGCACTCTTCCATAGCATCGAGCGAGGCGTAGATGTTCTCAGCCAGCTTGGCCGTATCTGTCGGCTGCTTGGCAATAACGTTGTTGAGCAGAGGATTGAACGTGAACATGTGCAACTGAGCCTTGATGTCCCAGGCGTTAGCCAGTTCCTTCTTCGTCTCAGGATTGTTGAGCGTAGGTGTGATCAATTCCATGCATTCAGCCAGCTTCGTTTTGAGCTCGGCTTCCTGCTTCTCGTTGCGCTCGGGCAGCGCTACCAGGTTCTGCACTTCCTCCTTGAGGACGCGAGCCTTGCGTACGACCTTGTCCTGAGCCGAAGCCGTGGTGGCGAAGGCTGCAAGAGCAAGTACAAATAAGATTTTCTTCATAATGATTTCGTGTTAAGTTTTAGGGTTTTGTTAACTGTTTCTATAAATATGTAGGCCCCACCCTATCTGCTTGCTTAGACAGGGCGAGGGTCAAATGGTTTACTGCTGGTCGTCGCGGTCGAGGGTGATGGTCTGACCGTCAGACAGTTGAGTAGGTTCGGGGAGGTCCTTAGCCTGAGCGTCTTCGGGTAGTTCGTCCTCATCGTCCTCTTTCGGTACGATGCAGACGTTGGCAATCTTGTCGTTGCGTTTCTGCAATTCGATGAGTTTGACGCCCTGGGTGGCACGTCCTTGAATCTTGATGTCTTCGAGATGCAGGCGAATCGTGATGCCACTCTTGTTGATGATCATCAGGTCTTCGTCGTTAGTGACGCTCTTGATGGCCATGAGCTGTCCAGTTTTCTCGGTGACTTCCAAAGTCTTAACGCCCTTACCACCGCGGTTGGTGATGCGATAGTCGCCTACGTCGGAACGCTTGCCGTAGCCCTTCTCCGAGACGACGAGGATGGTCTCTTCCTCGGGCTTGTCGATGACAACCATGCCAACGACCTCGTTGCCTTCACCTTCGAGGTAGATTCCACGAACACCCGTGGCCACACGTCCCATCGTACGAACGGTGCTCTCGTTGAAACGTACGGCACGGCCCATACGGCTGGCGATGACGATCTCATTCTCGCCATTGGTCAGCGCAACGTCAACAACACGGTCGCCCTCAGCGATATTGATGGCATTGACACCATTCGTACGCGGACGGCTGTAGTCGGCCAGAGAGGTCTTCTTAATGGTACCGTTCTTCGTACAGAAGATGACATTGTGCGAAGCGTTGAACTCGGGATCGTTGAGCTTCTTCACATAGAGGCAGGCATTGACGGCATCGTCGGGCTCTATATTGAGCATGTTCTGGATGGCACGTCCCTTCGAGGCCTTATTGCCTTCGGGGATATCGTAGGCCTTCAGCCAATAGCAACGACCTTTCTTCGTGAAGAACAACATCGTGTTGTGCATCGTAGCACGATAGATGTACTCGATGAAGTCTGCGTCGCGCGTGCTGCTGCCCTTGGAGCCAACGCCACCACGGCCCTGAGCGCGGAACTCGGCCAGCGGAGTGCGCTTGATATAACCCATGTGTGAGATGGTGATAACAATCTCATCATCAGCGTAGAAGTCCTCAGGATTGAATTCTTCACTTGAATAGACAATCTCGGAGCGACGGGCATCGCCAAACTTCTCCTTGACCTCAAGGAGTTCGTCCTTGATGACCTTCCAGCAGAGGGCGTCGTCGGTCAGAATCTGATTGTAGTACTCAATCTTCTTCATCAGTTCATCAAACTCTGCATGGAGCTTCTCCTGCTGGAGTCCTGTGAGCTGCGACAGACGCATGTCAACGATGGCCTTGGACTGAAGTTCATCGAGCGTGAAACGCTGTTCGAGACGTTTGCGAGCCTCTTCAGGGGTTTTGCTGGTCTTAATAATTTGAACGACTTCATCGATGTTGTCGGAAGCGATGATCAATCCCTCGAGGATGTGAGCACGCTCTTCGGCTTTGCGCTTGTCGTACTCAGTACGGCGAATGACCACTTCGTGACGATGGTCGACGAAACACTTGATCATGTCGCGAAGCGTCATCAACTTCGGACGACCGTTCACGAGTGCGATGGAATTGACAGAGAACGAGGTCTGCAGTTGCGTCATTTTGAACAACTTGTTCAGCACTACGTTAGCGTTGAAGTCGCGCTTCACGTCGATGACGATGCGCATGCCCTCGCGGTCACTCTCGTCGTTGGCGTTCGAGATGCCTTCAATCTTATGCTCGTTTACGAGGTCAGCAATAGACTTGATGAGTTCAGCCTTATTGACGCCGTAGGGAATCTCCGAGACGACAATCTTGTCGTGGGTATCGCCCGGCTCAATCTCGGCCTTAGCACGCATGACAATACGTCCGCGACCTGTCTCATAGGCATCACGCACGCCTTGCATGCCATAGATGTACGCGCCCGTGGGGAAGTCGGGAGCGGGGATATACTGCATCAGCCCAGCGACGTCGATGTCGGGGT
>CADCOX010000351.1 GCA_902803195.1 uncultured Bacteroidales bacterium | reverse complement strand
CTGTCGGGCTGACCTCTTGTCCATCCACTTGTACACCTGCAATGAGGTCGGTAAGTACTGTCCCAGCTGGCAGTGTCACCGTTGTAAGACCTTTGCTGTCGCGTTCGGAAACGTCCGCAAAGGGTGCTCCTCGGAGCGTGAACGTCATTTGCGCTCGTGCTATGAGCGGGCACACAAGCGAGACAACGAACAACAAAACGCTCACCATTGGCAAAAATTTCTTTTGATGCATAGTTAGTCTAATCATAAGGAGTAATTGATTGTTATAGGTTTATGTAAGAAAAATACAAGAATAAGTTATATTATGTAAGGAAAGCACACGAAGTCTATCCTACGCGTGCTTTCTGATGAGATCAATTGAAGGCTCTAATTCGGTACATTGTCTGTTTTCGCGGTTGCCATTAATAGAGGAAACCGAAGAGCCAGAGGGGAATCTGCTGCCGCCATCCGCGTTCCATGTCGGAGCGAGCATAGATGACGTCGGGATGCTGACGGCGGGGTTCCTCTGAACAGACACGATAGCGTAGGCCGTCGACGGTAAACGAACTGAGGCGGTCGCCCATGCGCACGTCATGACGTGCCCAGAGGGCGTTCTGGAAGAACGTCTCGTAAAGGTCGATAGGCTCCATGCGGTTGGGATAGATGGCATGCATGAGATTGGTGTTGTGCATCATGATGCGAGCGGGCTTCTTGGGGAAGTTCTCGTTGGGGTGGTAGACCATGTTGATGAGGCGCGCGTCGGAGAGGTATTTGATATAGTTCATGACGGTGGCTCGGGAGGTCTCGATGTCTGCAGCCAGCTGGCTGACGTTGGGCGCCGAGGGACGGTCTACGGCAAGCATGTAGAGGAGCTTCTTGAGCTTGGGCAGGTATTTGAGTTCGATCTGCTTGATGAGCAGGATGTCGACCTCGATCATCATGTTCATGGTCTTGAGCAGGTTCTCACTGAAGTTGCGTCGTTCGAGGAAGAAGGGATAGAAGCCGTGGTGAAGGTAGCTCTGGAAGAAGCCCTGAAGGGGATTGACGACGTCGAGCACCTCGGCCGCTATGCGCTCGTGGTTGCGCACGATCTCCTTGAGGGTGCAGGCAGGGAAGTCGCGCCCTGTCTTGAGGTTGAGGAACTCACGGAAGGAGAAGCCGCGCAGGTTGTAGCTGTCGACGAGTCCGTGGAGTTCGGGGTTCTCCTCCTTGAGGCGCATGACGCTGGAGCCGGTAAAGACAATGCGCAGGCCCGGGTTCTCGTCGTGGCAACGTCGGAGCTCGGCACTCCACGAGGGGTGCTTGAAGACCTGGTCGATGAGCAGCACCTCGCCTCCCATAAGGCGGAAGTCGCGCGCGAACTCGGCAAGGCCCTTGCCCTGGAAGTAGAAGTTGTTCATGTTAACATAGAGGCAACGGCGGCTGCGTACGTCGAAGTTCTCGCGTGCGTACTGAAGGAGGAAACTGGTCTTGCCGACGCCGCGCGTGCCCTTGATGCCGATGAGGGGACGGCGCCAATCGATCTCGTCCATAAGGGCGCGACGCACGGGCAGGTCGGTGTGCTCGACGAGGTAGGCATGTGTGCGAAAGAAAGTCTCCATGTAGAGTAGTATAGCATTGAGGGTTCTTCGTAAGCGAAGCGAGCAGAGCTCGAGCGGACGAGTTCTTCGCTAAGCGCGCTCAGCATCCTGAAAGGTGACGATTGACACATCAAGAGGCAAGTAGAACTCGAGCGCTCCAAGTATAGAGTGAGCAGGACTCGATTGTTACTTTTTCGGGGACAAAGGTAATAGAAAAAGGTGAAACTGCAAAGTCTAAGTTAGCAAAATTTACATTTTAAGCCTCAAAAAAGGTGATTTCATGGCGATAATGGCCGTCAGCGTGGACGATGCGGAAGCGTCCATGCCGTTCATGAGGGAGCTGTGAGGCGAGCTGAAGGGCTACCCATCCCATGGTCATACGCAGGTTGATCTCGACGAGAGGGTGGAGAGCCATTGGAAGCGGGGTTTCCTTATTTACAATCATCATATCGACACCGACAGGACCCGTGTACCATGAGGGAAGGCAGCACGTGGAGAGGAGGCTGACGAGTTGCTCTCGCACCTGCACTAGGAGGGCAGGACTGACATAACGACTGAGCATGCGCTCCTTGTCGGCCTCTGGGGCGATGAGGTTGCCAGCATAGACGCCTCCCGGTGTCGTAGAGAAGAGTGAGAGGCCACAGTAGCGGACACTCCCGCGTTCTGCCCAGAACTCCATAGCGAAATCGAGGATGCGGTCGTAGAGCGGTTCAACCTCAACCGCTCCTTGACGCTGGAGGGTTCGCAGCGCCCAAGCTTCGTCGCGAGCCGAAAGAGCCGCACGAACGGGATGGACCCCCCGCCCACTGCCACTCCAAGGAGCTTTAAGCATTGAGCGGCCATAGCGGCTGCAGGCTTCAGCGACAGCGGCCAACGTCGTGCACCACGAGGACTCACCCACTAATGTTCCTTCGCGAAAAGCATCTGGGCATTGAGTACGCCACAATCGTAGCAACTGGACAGCTAAGCGACGCGAAGAGGCAGCACGATAGGCGTCCAACTGTTCGGCTGTAGGCAAGAGATCGGGGGGCACACCACGTTCCTTCAACTGACGAGCGGCCAACGGGCTCCAACCCCAAGGAAGGAAAACCCATCCCTTGGCAGACTCTCCCCCCGTCCTCCCTGCGAGAGGCGGAACGGTAAAGATAAAGCTGGATGAAAGATAACGGGCATCAGAGGTGACTGTTTCCTCCCTCGTTGTAAAGCCTGAAGATGGGCCTTCGGAGGGTGGTTCTGTCCTGAGGAGCACCCTATCACCCGCCTGCGCCCAAAGGAGGGGAAGACGTTGAAGGTCCTTGGCCATCTGGAGGGCAGAAGCGGGTGGCGTGTAATGAGCATCACCACTGGCAAGGGCAAGGTCGTTCTCGGGATTGAAATAGTAGATATAATGGGACATCTCAACTTTCGCAAGCTCAGTTGTGTTAGGTTTTCAGGTTATTAGGTCG
>CADCOX010000350.1 GCA_902803195.1 uncultured Bacteroidales bacterium | reverse complement strand
CCCATCGTCATCACGGGAGCCGACCGCCTGCAGGTGCCCGTGCAGATCTGCTCGTCCACAGGCGCCGTCGTCTACCAGCAGAGCTTCATGCGCGATGGCGACCTTGAGGTGCCAGCCTCGCTCCGCCCCGGCCTCTACGTCCTCCGCGCCCTCTGCGGCAGCAAACAGGCCACGGAAAAGGTGGTGGTGAAATAGACCCACCCCCGACCCCTCCCGTCAGGGAGGGGGGAAGACCCTCCCCCCGCCCTCCCTCACGTGCTTAGCGCCGACTGCTTCGATTAGGTAAACCTATCTCGCATTCGCCGAGCACTGAGAAGTCTACTTCGGAAAAGACACTCAGTCTTTTCCTTGTAGCCACCCTTGTAGGGAGGGAGTGGTCACCTTCGCTGATTGTATACTTAAAGGGTAACTAGTCGTTCATTGACTAGTTACCCTTTTTGTTGACTTCATCCAGTCAAATGGATTCCACTCCATCCAGGGAGGGAGTGGTCACCTTCGCTGATTGTATATGAAAAGGGTAGCCAGTCATTTAAAGACTAGTTACCCTTTTGTTGACTTCATCCAGTCAAATGGATTCCGCTCCCTCCCTACAAGGGAGGGCGGGGGGAGGGTCTTCTTACTCCCTCCCTACAAGGGTGGCTACAAGGAAAAGACTGAGTGTCTTTTCCGAAGTAGACTTCTCAGTGCTCGACGAATGCGAGATAGGTTTACCTAATCGAAGCAGTCGGCGTTAAGCACGTGAGGGGGGCGGGGGGAGGGTCTTGGAGGGTTTTGGGGGTCTTTGAGGCCCCTCTTCTTACAAATTATCCTTCTCGATATCCTTGAAGTACTTGTAGGTGCCATGCTTGATCTCCTCGGTGGCAGCCTCGTCGCAGACGATGATGCCGTGAGGGTGCATCTGCAGGGCGCTGATGGTCCACCACTGCGTGACGGGACCTTCGATGGCAGCTTGCAGGGCACGGGCCTTGTTATGGCCGTTGCAGAGGATGAGCACCTCGCGAGCAGCCATCACGGTGCCTACGCCTACGGTGAGTGCCGTCGCGGGAACGTCCTCGGGGCGACCGCCGAAGAAGCGGCTGTTGGCCACGCGCGTGTCTGTCGTCAGCGTCTTCTGGCGTGTGCGGCTGTTGAGGCTGCTGCCCGGCTCGTTGAAGGCGATATGTCCGTCGGGACCTATGCCGCCGATGAACAGGTCGATGCCGCCGGCCTCTTCAATCATCTGCTCGTAGTGCGCGCATTCGGCAACTAGGTCCTTGGCATTACCGTTGAGGATGTGGATGTTCTCCTTGGGGATGTCGATGTGGTCGAAGAAGTTCGTCGCCATGAAGCTGTGGTAGCTCTCGGGATGGCTTTCGGGCAGAGCCACATATTCGTCCATGTTGAACGTCAGCACGTTCTTGAAGGTCACGCGGCCAGCCTTATTGGCTTCGATAAGGGCGCGATACATGCCGATGGGGCTGCTGCCGGTGGGCAGACCCAGCACGAAAGGCTTCTCGGCCGTAGGTGCGGCGGCGTTGATCTTGTTGACAACATACTCAGCTGCCCACTTGGACATCTGGTCATAGTTAGGTTCGATGATAACTCTCATAATCTTTTGTGTTTAATGAGTGGATACTTTTTGGAGCCCCCTCCCATCCCCCTGAGGGGGGGCGAACTGAGGGTGCGAATTGGGGGTGCGAATTGGGGGTGCAAATTGTGTGCGAATTGGGTGCGAATTGAGGGTGCGAATTGGATTCGAATTGTGCAAATTGTGTGCGAATTGGGTGTGAACAGGGGCTGAAGGTTTCCCTTCTTGATTACTTGTTCAGCGTCCAGGTGGCGCCGTCCTTGCCGTCCTTGATCTCGAAGCCGAGGGCGTTGAGTTCGTTGCGAATCTTGTCGCTGGTGGCCCAGTCCTTGTTGGCTTTGGCAATGGCGCGCTGCTCCAGGAGCATGTCCACCACATGCCCGAAGGCTTCCTCGCGCGCGGCCGAGGTGCCAGCAGCTGCAGCATTGGCGGGCAGCAGTCCGAGGATGTCCTCGGCGAAGAGGTGCATGGCTGAAGATAGCTCTTCGAAGTCGGCAGCGCTAATCGTGCCCTTGTGGTCAAGGACGCGGTTGACGGTGCTGCAAGCCTCGAACAGGTGGCTGATGACCGTCGGCGAGGCCAGGTCGTCGTTCATCGCGTCATAACATTTCTGGCGCAGCTCGCTCGCCACCTTGTGCGTCTCGGCGTCGCTCTCGGCCGCTGGCGCGATGCGCTTCAGGTCGGCGATGGCCGTCATCAGACGTTGCAGTCCCTTCTCGGCAGCCTGCAGCGCTTCGTTGGAGAAGTCGACGGTCGAGCGGTAGTGGGCTTGCAGGATGAAGAAACGCACGGTCATGGGGGAGTAGGCCTGCGAGAGTTTCTCGTGCTGACCCGTGAAGAACTCGTTGAGCGTGATGAAGTTACCCAACGACTTACCCATCTTCTGACCGCCGATGGTGATCATGTTGCAGTGCATCCAATAGTTGACCATGTCGGAGCCTTGCGACGCCACTGCCTGTGCGATTTCGCATTCGTGATGGGGGAACACCAGGTCCATGCCACCGCCGTGGATGTCGAAATGCGAGCCTAAGTACTTACGTCCCATCGCCGTGCACTCGCAGTGCCAGCCGGGGAACCCTACGCTCCAGGGCGACGGCCACCGCATGATATGTTCGGGCTGCGCTGCTTTCCATAGGGCGAAGTCCACCTGATTGTGCTTCTCGCTTTGGCCGTCCAGCTCGCGCGAGTTGTTGATGACGTCCGTCAGGTTGCGACCGCTGAGCTTGCCGTAGTGGTGGTGTTCGTTGTATTTCTCGACGTCGAAGTAGACCGACCCCTGGCTCTCGTAGGCATAGCCGTTCTGGAGGATCTCCTTGACCAGTTCGATCTGTTCGATGATATGTCCCGTAGCATGCGGCTCGATGCTCGGCGGCAGGCAGTTGAGCGCCCGCATGGCATCATGGAAGCGGTTGGTATAATACTGCGCCACCTCCATCGGCTCCAGCTGCTCCAGGCGAGCCTTCTTCGCAATCTTGTCCTCGCCCTCGTCGGCGTCATGTTCCAGATGGCCTACATCGGTGATATTGCGTACGTACCGCACCTTATAGCCAATGTGCTGCAGGTAGCGGAACAGCAAGTCGAACGTAAT
>CADCOX010000349.1 GCA_902803195.1 uncultured Bacteroidales bacterium | reverse complement strand
GACATTCTCGGCTGTAGGCTATTTCCTTGGGCGTGAAATGTTTAAGCGGACGGGCGTTCCACAAGGCATTATCGTCAACAGCCTGGGAGGCTCACCCATTCAAGCGTGGTTGGCGGCCGACACGATTCGCGACCATTTCGCAGCAGACTATCAACGTTTGGTGTTTTATCAGGATGACAACGTAGTGCATGCCCTCCAAAATGCTAACCAACAAGCCAGCAACCGATGGCAGCAGCAGATGGACCAGTACGACCCTGGACTGATTCAGGGCTTTGCTCAGCCCGATTTCGACGACCACGCGTGGCGCGAAGTGCAACAGTACGAAAACATCACAGGCAAACAACAGCATGTGGGGTCGTTCTGGGCACGACAGCAAGTGCAGGTCGATGCCGCTCATGCGGGCCGCCCGGCTCGGCTATTGCTTGGCACGCTGTTCGACATGGATTATACCTATTTGAACGGACGTGAAGTAGGGCGAACCTACTACCAGTATCCTCCGCGGCGGTATGATATACTAGCCGGTGTCCTACACGAAGGGGCTAATACGTTGGCCGTACGTTTTGTAACGAAAGGTGGAAACCCGCATTTCATCAAGGAGAAGCCCTACAAACTTATCTTCGACGATGGCACAGAACTGCCGCTTTCTGATCGTTGGCGCGTTCACGAGGGTACGCCGATGCCACGTTGTCCGCAAGTCGACATCTCCGTTCAGAACCTGCCTTCTGTGCTCTACAATGCGATGCTGTGCCCGTTGGCGCCTTATCCCCTGTCGGGCGTCGTCTGGTACCAAGGCGAGTCGAACACTGGCGATGGCGCTATCTACGAGCAGATGCTGACGCAACTCATCACAGGTTGGCGGCAGTTGTGGCAGGCTCCCGAAATGCCTTTTGTTGTTGTTCAGTTGGCTAATTTCATGGAACCCTCTGCCCAGCCGCAGGAATCGGGTTGGTCGCATGTGCGTGAGGCTCAGCGCTTAACAACGAAGCACGTCTCGCAAACCGCTCTGGCAGTAGCTATCGATCTAGGCGAGACGGTGGACATCCATCCGTTGCGCAAGCGTGAGGTTGCCGAGCGTGTGGCTCGTGCTTTTGACCATCTGAAATGGAATCCGCGTACGAAGCTCTCGCCTGAGGTCACATCGGCTAAAGCGGAAGGCTCCGTCGTCACGTTGACGCTTGATCAGCCGTTGGCCACGGAGGGTGAGTTCTATGAATTCGAAGTCGCGGGCGCTGATGGACGCTTTGTCAACGCACAGGCATCGGGCAGCGGCAACAACATACGCCTCACCTCGGCGGTAAGCGAGCCTCGGCGCGTGCGCTATGCGTGGAAGAACAACCCCATCAAAGCAAATGTCTACGCTGTGAACGGACTTCCGATGTCGCCTTTCCAGATGGAAATCGGACGATAGTTCAGGTTCGTCACCTACGTCTTTTCAGTAGCGACAGATAAGAGTGAGAGCTGGGTCCACGGACTCAGCTCTCTATGTTTCGGCGTATCTTGGTCAGGTAGGCGGTCATGGCCTCCTCGTCCCGGTCGTCGATGATTTGGATGAGTTGCTTCAGCTCAGAACGGATCATTTCAACCTTAGGCTTTGTATGTGGGTTGAAGAGGATTTCGCGCAGGAGCGTGTCGTCCTCCGACAGTACGCCGCGTGCAATTTTCATGTGCCGCTTGAAGGTTGTTCCCGGGGTGTCCTGATGCTTCATGACGGCCGAGAAAACGAAAGTCGAGACGAAAGGAATGGAGAGCGAGTAGGACATCGTCTCATCGTGCTCGGCAAACGAGAGTTCCTTCAGGTTGAGGCCAAGGCGTGTGTAGAGGTCTCGGAAGAAGATGCGACCCATGTAGTCGCCCTCGTTGATGAGGATGGCGTTCTCGCGCGAGAGGTCACCCAGATTGGCGAAGGTGGGGCCGAACATGGGATGCGACGAGGCGTAGCGATGGCCAGTGCCCTCGTAATATTCTTTGAAACCAGTCTTGACACTGCTGATGTCCGAGAGAACACAGTCAGAACCGATGTGCGGCAGCAATTCGTCGAAGACGGTTAGTGTGTATTTCAGCGAGACGGCATTGATGACGAACTCGGGATTGAAAGCGTCGACCTCGTCAAGCGAGGTGAATCGTTGTGTGTTGTAAAGGAAGCGCATTCGATGCGGGTCGTTGTCGTAGACCGCCACTTCGTGGTCGAACGAAAGCAGGTCGGTGAAGAACGAGCCCATCTTACCGGCTCCAAGTATGAGAATTCGCATAATAAGATAG
>CADCOX010000348.1 GCA_902803195.1 uncultured Bacteroidales bacterium | reverse complement strand
TGCTTTCTTGGCCACAGGCGAGAGGCGATAGGAGATGACGTCACGAGCGGGCACCGTCAGCGTGCGCCACACCTTGTCGACGGTCTGCGTGCGACCTTCGTCGCGATGCGTCCAGAGGTTACGCACGGCGTAGGTGACATGATCAAAATGGGTGCCGAGGCGGCTCACCTCGGTGTCGATGAAGTTGAAGTGCTGCCAGTTGAGGGCGTAGGTGACAGCAGAGCGCGTCGGGTTGAGGATGGTCATTGCCCAGTCGCCCCCTTTGAGAGGTTTGAACCAGAACTCCAGTCCCTGTTCCGTCGAGTAGTGCAGGCCCTGGACTCCGAGTTCGTCCTGGTCGACGGCTATCATCTCGCGGTTCATGAGGATGGCCTTGGTCTGCTCGCTCATCGAGCGGAGATCATTGCCAAGGATGAGGGGCGATGCCATCATACACCACATGGCGAAATGCGCGCGGTCCTCGTTCACCGTCATGCCATTGCCCACCTCGAGCATGTCGGGGTCGTTCCAATGCCCAGGACCGGCATATTTGCGCAGGGGCTCGCAGAGACGTATGCATTGCATCACGCCTATGTCGGTGAAGCCCTGAGGGTGTACACGTGTGGAGTCGAAGTTGCACCAGATGTCAGGTCCTATGCGCCAGCTGTGACCGATATCGCGAGCCCAGAGCCAAGGTTTGTTGCTGCCCCACTCGCACATGCTCAGGAAGATAGGACGTCCTGCAGCGCGCAGGGCATCGCTCATCAGCCTGTAGGCTCCGCGGGCATTGACATCTGCGGTGTTGCACCAGTCTTCCTTGAGGTAATCCACCTCCCAGCGAGCGTACTGGAGAGCGTCCTGGTACTCATGGCCGAGGCTGCCGGGCCGTCCGGCACAGGTGGCTGTTCCGCAGTCGCTGTAGATGCCTAATTTCAAGCCCTTGGCATGGACATAGTCCGCAAGCGCTTTCATTCCGCTGGGAAAGCGTTTGGGGTCGGCTTGGATGAAGCCGTCGGCATCGCGCTCGCCATGCCAGCAGTCGTCGAGGTTGACGTAGACGTAGCCGGCATCGCGCATACCGGTCTCCACGAGGGCGTCGGCAATGCCACGAACAAGTTCTTCGTTGATGTTGCCAGCAAATTTGTTCCAGGTGTTCCAGCCCATCTGCGGACGGTCACCAATCTTTTCCCATTTCTGTGCCAACAGGCCTTGACAGACCAAGAGGCAGAGGATAATCGTTGTAATCTTTCTCATTGTATGTAGATAATGTAATCGTTATCAATGCCTAATCTCACTACTTTGATTCAAAACCGATCTCAAGGAGAGCGCACAGCGACTTCTCCTTGGTGGGGGAATGGAAGAGGAGGAAGATGGCGTGCTTGCCAGTCAACTCAGCGAGGTCGGGCAGTGGGCAGCGAAGGTCGGTGGGCTGCTGCGGCATGTCTTCGGTGAGCGTGAGCGTCCCCAAGGGCTTGCCTCCCTGCGACTCCCAAGGTCGGTCTGCCATGACGGTGATGGTGCCTGCCATGCCCTCGGGTATGAGACGGAGCACGAGCTGGAGGTCCCGACGGCCAGAGGTGGCTGAGAAATTGAAATACTTGTAACCTACGATGGAGCCGTCGGTGTTGTTGACCACAGGATTGATGTTGTTCTGCAAGTCATAAGGGGCGTCGAAATTCGTTTCTGTGCCGTAGGCGGCTGCTACATACGAGCCGTAGTAGACCATGTCCGGCCACTGATGTTCGGCCTCTTTGGGACCCGTATACCAGCAGGCGATGCCCGCTGAATGGCGCTCCAATGGATTCAGCCCTTCAAGGGCAAAGCCTTCCGACGTGTACTCGCCTTCGGAGATGCTGACTCGTCCTCCAGGCCCCTCCTCCACCTCCACGGAGATGGGTGCTACCATGGCTTGTCGGGCGTACTCATTGGTGCCCGACTGACGATGGTAGAAGACATACCACTGACCTGCTATCTGACAGATGCTGCCGTGGGTGTTGCCAGAGGGGGTGGCCGACGCTATGACACGGCCTTGCTCATCCCGCTCGCGGGCGCGACCGTCGATGATGGTACCGCCATAGGTCCAAGGGCCCAGCGGATGGTCGCTGTAGGCGTAGGCCAAGGTGTAGTTGGTACCGGGCAGTCCGAACTCGCCATCTGCTGTCCAACGGCTGTAGATGAAGACGTATTTATCTTGTATCTTGCGGATGGAAGAGGCTTCGAAGAAACGGAACTCACCCGGCTGTTTCAAGGACGAGATCATGTCCTCCACCACCTCTGTACCGGGCTTCACCGTCGCCATAGTGACAGGGTCGAGCTCTGCTCCGAAGGATTGCTGGAAGCCCCAATAGCCGTAGACGCGGCCATCGTCATCCACCAACACGGCAGGGTCGAAACGCAGGACGCCTTCACACTCATTGGGCGCCGTCTCGCTCCAGTTGCAGACCTCGAAGGGTCCATCGGGACGAAGGCTCTTGGCCACCAAACCATTGCGTCCCCAAGCCTGGTCATTAGGATAGAGGTAATAGGTCTTGGTGCCGTCGGGCTCCACGCGCAGAGCCACGTCCGGGGCATAGAGCACGTCGGCAGTAGCGGCAGAATCGAAAGGCTCGCCCTGAGCGTTCTTGTCCACCACCAGGATGACGCCGTCATAGCGCCAATGGCTGAGGTCCTCGACGGGTGCCGACCAAACAACCTGATCACGGCCGCAGTACTCGGTCTTGAGGTCGTCGTGGGAGCCGTAAATGTAGACTCTCTCATGCCCTGGATTGTCGGGGTCCTCGAAGACGTAAGGCTCGCCATCAGGGATATGTTCCCAAAGTGGAAGATAGGGATTACCGACAGTGGTCAGTTCAGCGGTTGCGGGCTCGGTCTTTTGAACGCAAGCGAGCAGGGTCAGCGCTGCAGCTATGAGGATAGAGGCGTGTTTGGCGTTCATGAGGTAGGATTGTTTAGATTTGACTCTTGTTGGGATGTGATAGACTGCGTGGAATCAGGAGAGTTCCTATCAAGATTCTCTAGAAGTTCTAGAGGTTCTAGATTATCTAGAAATTCTAGACCGCCGGGGGCTTGCATTGCGATTGATGACCACCCGTTTCCTGTTCATTTTGCAGTCATTCTGCGTGTCATGAAGACTATCTTAGGTAGTTCTCGATGAAGGCTTCGCGCGGATGGAGGTAATGCTCACGCCAGTAGGGGGCTATATCGCCCGATGGCCAGGCATGCGTGCGGAAGGGGACGCAGTTGACGGTCTTCTTACCCTTCGCATTGTTGAGCGACGCCCATACGGCCGAGGGCGGACAGGTGGTGTCGATGAGCCCTATCTCGCAGTAGATTTCGGCACGTGAATGGCGGATGAGCTGGGCGCCGTCGAAGTAAGGCAGCGTGGCATCGAGCTGCTCAGCGCTGAGGTTCGGGTGGTTCTCAATGGGCTGCGGCCAACCACTGCGACGACCTTTGCGCGCACCGCCCAAGTCCTGCATAGCCGGCACATTGAGTACCACGCACGACACGCGCGAGTCGAGGCCTGCAGCCGCCACGGCCTGTCCCCCACCCTGACTCTCGCCGATGACGATGATGCGACGGCCGTCCCATTCGGGCTGCTGCGCCATATATTCAATGGCACGAAGAAGGCGCAGGTACATACCGCGGAAATAATAGGTCTCGCGGTCGGCGGCGTTGTGCTCGTAGTAGTTGCGCAGGAGTCCGTTCTCGAGCATTCGATAGTAGTCGTCGGATTGTCCGTTGAGCATACCATGGGCGTTGATGTCAAGGCTCAGGGCGCCGTTGCCTAAGGCAGCGTTGCTGACGCATTCCCACTCGGAGCAGCGACACCAATTGCCGCTGACGCCTGCAGCGCGGCAAAGGATGATGATGGGCAGCGAACGCTTCTTGGCCTTGACAGGCTTGGCCATATAAGCACGAACAGGCGCAGGACCGAGGCAGTTGATTTCCACATTCTGACAGGTATATTTGCCTTGGAACTGCTGAGGCACCTCGAGCGCCGTGGTCTTCACCTGCATGGGCAGCGCCTTGAGCTGACGCTTCAGGTTGTCCCAATAGGCCATAAGGTCAGCGGGCTCGTCGTAACCGGCACGGAATCCCTCGGGCGCAACTACGTAACCGATGGCCTCGGGCTTGCCCGTCTGCTCCTTCAGCTCCACGGTGACGGCGCAGGTGCTGTCCAACGCCTGTTCCATCACGGTGAAGTCTGCCGTGGCAGGCAGGATGCGAAACTCGCGGCATACCTTATTATTATAATGTACGCGCACGAGAAGCGAATCCAGCGGCACAGGCTCGGCATGGCACGTGACCACCGCCCGCTCGCCTTTCTCATAGACGCCGCTCTCCTTGTTGATGCTTAAACGATACTTGCCAGCGCGGTCCACCTCGTCGCGCGTCAAGATAAGCTTCTCGGAGAGGAACTGACGCCAGAAGGCATCGTCGTTGTCGCGACTGAACACGAAGGGCGTGGTCCACGGTGCCACAAAGAGCCAACGGGCATCGTCCTGTTCCATAACTGCGGCGCCCGGCACGCAGTCGCACTCAGCCAAGGCCAGCATCTTCGTCGGATACTTGCTGCGAAGGAGGTCGAACTGCTGCTTGAACGAGCCGTGTCTCGAGGGAACATGATATTGGTCGCGTGCCACAATATCTACGTATTCGTCGCCTGGGTACCAGTCGTCATCGTCGAGCTCTGAGGTCCAGATGTAGATGAGATTATGAATGCCGCGCTCCATCAGATAGCGTTGGGCATAGAGGTACAGCTGCTTGAAAGCCTCGGCGCCGTCGCTCCCCCACCAGAACCAAGCCTTGCCACCTCGGTTAGTGTTGCCTGCCGCCTCATGGAAGGGGCGCCAAAGGATGGGGATGCCTTGCTGCTGATAGTGCAGCAGATAGCGAGCTATGGTGTCGAGATTCTCGTTGATGATGCGATGCTCGGGGGTGCCGGGCTGCACGGCTCGGCGTGGCGAGAAGAGGGTGCTCGAACGTCGGCCCTCAGCACCCGTGGGTGTATAGAAAGCGAAGCCCTCCTTGGCCGACAGATCGGCGGCTACGGGCACGCTCCAATGCCAGATGAAACCTACAATGCCGCCAGCGTCATGCCAAGCCTTGGCTGTAGGGCCCAAATAGTTGAGGTTGCGCTGGCGGAAGTGCTGAAAATCGAATATATTGACCGCAGGATACTTGCCAGCACGTTCGAAGATGCCGTCGGCATCGGTGGTGTTGTAATCCCATCGTGCCTGACAACCCGAGAGCACCTGCCTGCCCCAAACCTTGTCGCGAAGGTAACGATAGAGTTGGCG
>CADCOX010000347.1 GCA_902803195.1 uncultured Bacteroidales bacterium | reverse complement strand
GGGAAAGAGTATCTGGTTGTATCACAACACCTCGTTCTTGATTGGCGACACAACTTTCACCTACATTGAGCGTGATTTATAATACAGAAGAGGGCGTGTCAAGTGATACACCCTCTTTTTAGGGCTAGCGGCAGGATACCACGCCGAGGGCTGTCAGTAGGGCAGAGATGATGCTCGCCGCAATTTGCAGACCAATCTTAAGCATTTCTTTCTTCTTCATATTTTCTGTTTTTTTTGATTGTTAATTACCTGAGTTAAATCAACCGTTGTTAATCGGAGCCTCGCCGTCATCGTCGTTGTTGGTTGGTCCTTCATCGGTGTCATCGTCATTATCGGTGACGACATCGTAGGGCTTTGTCGGGTCGTAGTCCTTCTCAAACTTCATCTTGCGCATCTCCTCCTTGATCTCTGTGGTGGGCACCAGTATCAGGTGTGCGTTTTTTACGTGTTTGCCTGCGTTGAACGCCTCCCTGACTTCTGTTCCCTCCGTACTCACCTGCACCTTCAACAGCCCCAGGTGGGGAATCCGGATGGGGTGCCCGTTCATCAGGAGTTCCCTCATCTGTTTGACGACCGCCTTTGCGATTTGACTGACCATCGTGCGCTCCACCTTCGAGTCCATCGAGATGTGGTTGCTCAGGTCCTCCATGCTCAGCACCCCGTAGGGCTTCGCTCTCATAAACCATTTCCCGTACGCTTTAGTCATCTTGTCGTTCTTGTTTTGGTACGGTGTCACTTTCATTTTTCCCATAGTTACACTTGTTCGAATTTGATTTCACGTAGCATTGTCTTGATGTCATCCGAAGGCTTATAGAGAAGCCTACAACTCTTCACCTGTTGGGCTGAACACCACTTGCGTGGGTCTTCACCCTCTTTGTAGCCCGGGCGCTTCTGGAAGTTCTCCACGCCCCAGCCTTCAGAGCTGATACCGATCTTGAATGTTCCCAGTCCCTCCACTTTGATGGGGTGACCATTGCACAACTGTTCCTTGATTTGCTTCAGGATACCGTCGAACACCATGGCGACATGCGCCTCCTCGATGCCCGAGTCCTGGGCGGCATGCTGACAGAGCACGTCGGCCTTGATCTCGAGTCCCTGCTTCACCCTGCCGTACCATTTATTGTAGGCAGTGGTCTTGTCGTTCTTGTTCTGATAAACACTGATCATTACTTTTCCCATAATGTCTTTTTTTTAATGAATAAATGTCTGCGCGCGCAATATCGGTGGCAAAGGTACAAGGAGAAAAACTGCCCTCCAAGTGGAATGCGTCTTTTCTTCTTTGAACGAAAGTTAATGTTGTTCCCGGCTCGTTTTGATACGCCATGGCACGGCGAAACAAGTGTAACGGCTGTCGAAAATAAGTACGTTAGCCTGCCTCCCGCACTCGATTTCGGATGCCGTCGCATATTATTTCATGAAAAGATTTGGTGGTTTCAAATATTTCCACTATCTTTGCATCCGGAAATAGCTTTTGTGATATTTTAAATTTTAACACTATGAGTAAAATGAAGAAAACGAAAGGAGAAAAGGCAATGAAAGGTAAGTATCTGAATCCCAAAGCAGACTTGATATTCAAATTGGTTTTCGGCGAACATCCCGACTTGGTGATGAGTCTGTTGAACGCTCTGCTGCCGCTGCCGGAGGATGGACAGATCGAGAGTGTGGAGTATCTGACGCCCGAGATGGTGCCTGAGAATCCCGCAAAGAAAGACAGTATCGTGGATGTGCGCTGCAAGGACCAGCAGGGGCGACAGTTCATTGTCGAGATGCAACTCTACTGGAACGAGGAGTTTAAGCGCCGTGTGTTGCTGAATGCCTCAAAAGCGATTGTGCGACAGCTTGACGAGGGGGAGGACTATTCGCTCATCCAGCCAGTGTACTGTCTGAGTCTGGTGAACGACAAGGCTTTCGACTATGAGACCGATGATTTCTATCATGACTATGCCATTGTCGATGTCGAACATACCGACCGGCATATTGAAGGACTTCGCCTGGTGTTTGTAGAACTGCCGAAATTCAAGCCACAGAGCATCGCCGAGAAGAAAATGGCCGTGCTGTGGCTGCGTTTCCTGACAGAGATAGCCGAGGATACGGTTGAGGCTCCCGTCGAACTGCTTGAGAACGAGGCAACTCGTAAGGCATTGGGACTTGTGGAGAAATCAGCTATGACGGAAGGCCAGCTCTATGCCTATGAGCGTTTCTGGTTGGCTGTGGTAGATGAGCGCATTCTCCGTGAAGCCGCGATGAGAAAGGGCTATAACGAAGGTCATGAAAAAGGCCTCGCTGACGGTCGTGCTGAAGGTCGTGCTGAAGGTCGTGCTGAAGGTCGTGCTGAAGGTCGTGCTGAAGGTCGAGCTGAAGGTCGTGCTGAAGGTCGTGCTGAAGAAAGACGGAAGAATGCAAGAATGATGAAAAAAGATGGTATGTCTATAAGCCTCATTGCCAAATACACTGGTCTGACAGAAGAAGAAATCAAGATATTGTGAATCATCTAAGCCGTTCCCAATCGGGTACGGCTTTTTTGTTGGTGTAAATTATTATAATAATGTACGTGTACATTACTTATTTATAATAAGACCATTAAAAAACCTTCGAGAAATATTGCTCCTATCCTTGCAATAGGAATGCGGAAACACGATGCAAAGATAAGAAATTTTTTCTTTCCTTCCAAATTTTTTTATTAGTTTTTTTGCTTTTGTTATCAAATAACCTCTTTTTGGCTCTGTTTATCAAAAATAATATTGAGGTTAATGATCCTCGCAACCTCTTTGCTGAACCTTATCAGTTCCTTATTGCTGATGCTCTTGATATACTTCTCGGTAGTCAGTATGCTGGTGTGTCCGAGAGCCTTTGAGATAAAGGCGATGGGGTAGTTGCGAAGATAAGTAATAGTGGCCCATGAGTGGCGGGCTACGTATGAGGTAAGCTTCGCGGATAGCCCTGCCTTTTCACCCAACAGATGGAGTGCTCTGTTGTAGCGGGTCAGCAGGTTGTGGTATTCTTTAAGTGCCTGATCAGGATCCAGAGATTCTAAGAGACCGAAAACATAGAAAGATTCACGTTTACTGATCTTCTCCATGATGCTTCTCATGAAATCATTGATCGGAACCTCAACCCTTACACCAGTCTTATGCCTGTAGTAGGTGATGGTATCGTCGGTTATCATCTCCCACTTGAGAAATGCGAGGTCGATGAAAGGCATGCCATTGGCCGAGAAGCAGAACAGGAAAAGCATCAGGGAGTAATAGAGGAAACTGCCTGAGGCGAGGTTTGGGGCCAGATCTTTGATTTTCTGGATATCATCTTCGCTGATGGCGCGTTTGTCTGTTTGATGGATTCGGGTATTAATACCGTCAAAGAGTGAATCACCGTCAAATCCCATTCTGTTCAGCAGGGATCTGGCAGAACTCATATAAGTAGCTTTTGTGGAATCCTTCAATTTCTCGCCTTTTTTGTTTCTTAAGTTGTCAAGATAGTCTTGAAGGTCATGAATGAAGCGAGGTGTAATGTCGCAACATCTGATAGCGTCACCCTTGCATTTTATGATGTGTCTTAGGATGGTTTGTTCGTTGATTTTTGTACTCTTGCTCACATCATCATCCTTTTTCCATGCTCCAGGCGTGTTTCCCGTCCTATTGGCAATCTCAGTCTTTGCCAAAGGGATAAAAAGGCGCTTGTCTGGATGTAACTTCGTCAGGATAGTCTTCGTGAGGTTAGTGATCTGTTTGTGGATGGACTCATGTAAATACATTCTTTCCTTTTTCATAATCATGTCTTTTTAAAATGAGGGTGCAAAATTACAAAAATATAGTCGGATAGCCAAAAGTGTGTTCCTATTGCAAGGATAGGAGCGGATTCAGTAAAAGAGAAGTGTAATTTAATGATTATGATATGTTCATTTATGTGTTAAGATGGATTTGCTTGGTTGCGGTTGCGTTGTCTTTTGGTACAGTGCAGGCGCAAGCCTCAGTGGAGGCAGGAGTGTTGGTTGGGTCGCAGTTGCCTGCTGCGGCTCAGTCCGACACACTCAGCATTCGCTTCCGCTTGGATAGTATCCGTATTGACATGAGTTATGCCGACAATGCCAGGGCTTGGGAGACGTTCGTGTCCAATTTCCACTTAAATTATTCTGGGGTGTCTCCCTATGCCTTGCGCCTTGATATCTATAGCGGAGCTTCGCCCGAAGGTACTGCCGCCCATAACCGCTGGCTGGGTGAGAACCGGGGAATCGCCATTCGGCGTCTCGTCCGTCAGAGTCTGGGCGGCAGTCTGGGCAGTATCATTGTTCATAATGAGGCAGCCCGCTGGGACGGGCTCTACGAGTCGGTGGCCCGCAGCCGTGAGCCTTGGCGCGATGAGGTGCTGCGCATCATCGAGATGCCGGCATCGGTCGACGAGAACCAGCGCGACCACCGCGAGCAGCTTTTGCGCGCCCTACGCGGGGGAGAGGTATGGCCGGTACTGCTTGAGCGGTACTTGGCTCCCCTGCGTAGCGGTGCCACGGCGATTATTTCATGGGTACCCGCCGCTGGTGGGCGCGACACGATTGTCGTGCGCGATACCGTTATCATGGCACAGCCCATCTATGTCAGTGCCCCTGCGGCACCAGCCGTCGAGGCTCCCGAGGCGCGCAAGCCCGTGCTGCGCTGGCCGGTGTGGATCCTGCGTTCCAACCTCCCGCTGCTCGGTACAGGCACGCCTAATCTACAGGCAGAGTTCTCGCTTGGTCATAAGGACAAGTGGAGTCTCAATGTAGAGGGTGTCTGGTCATGGTGGGTATTTAACTATAATGCATACGCAAACGAGATTCTTTACGGTTCTGTAGAACTTCGCCGTTGGCTTGGCCGTCGCTATCGCCATCATACTCTCAGTGGCTGGCATCTCGGCCTGGCTCTCGGCGGGGGCTATGGCGATCTCGAATGGCGGTCGAAGGGCTATCAGGCCGAGGTATATTCTGCCTATGTTAATCTTGGCTGGCAGCACCGTTTCGGTCGCCGCAGACAGTGGGCCTTCGATATGGGTTTCGGTCTGGGCTTTGCCCATATCGACTGGCGCCGCTATGACGGCAGCACCCTCTTCCCCATCGGGAAGGAGGAGATACACGACGACCACCTGATGTGGCGCGAAACGGGGCATACCAACTGGCCTGGGGCTGTCCATGCCAATATCTCCATCGGCTATGTGTTCAATCAGCACGATGCCCGTTGGCGCCGTGAGCGTGCCATGCAGCGCGATGCCGAGCGCAACGACTACCTCCACTTTCGCGACTCCGTGAAGGCCCGTGAGAAATATGTACGCGACAGCATGAAGACCGCCGAGAGGTCGCGCCTCCGTGAGATCAGGCTCCTGCCGAAGGTCGAGCGCAGGGAGGCGATGAAGGCCTTCGAGGCAGAAAAGCGGCAGCAGGCACTTGATGCCAAGGCTCTCAGCCGGCAGCAGCAGCTTGAGGCGAAGGCTCAGAAGCAGCAGGCCAAGGACGAGAGGAATGCCCGCCGCCAACAGGAGCGCGAGGAGAAGGAGCTTCGCCGTGAGCAGCTGAAGGCTGAGCGTACCTACGCCAAGTCGCCCGATGGCAAGGCTGCCGCCAGGGAGGCTAAGGCTGCCGCGAAGGCTGCCCGCCGTCAGGCCAAGGCCGATGCCAAGGCCGCCAAGCGTCAGGCCAGACTCGACCGGAGGCATGCGAAGATGCGTCAGCGCATCGAGTTCGAGCGCCGTCAGAATCTGGAGAGGCTCCAGCGCGAGATTGAGCGTGCTGATGAGAAATACAATAGGAATGATAAAAGTGAAAAGTAAAGAGTGATATGAAGATAAATGGCTATAAATTAGAATGGAAAGACATGCTGTTCGCGCTGGCGGTGGTAGTCTGCTTTCTGGCCTTCCTCGTGCTGACAGGGTGCGAGCGCCGCGAGCTCTACGTATACGGCGACGAGTTCCACGACGTGTTTCTCGAGGTCGACTGGAGTAAGTACGACGGCCACCGCCCCTACGGTATGACGGTTTGGTTCTATCCCGGCTACGGCGATGTGCGCCCCGCGCGTCACACCACCGCCGATGTCAACCACTACGATCTCTACCTCTCGCGGGGTCGCTATCAGGGTATGGTCATCGACTACTCGCCCGAGGAGTTTGGCCGTCAGAAGTTCTTGAGTATGGACACCATGAGCACCGCCCGCGTGGTGGCCGAGCGTGCCGCCCAGCAGCCTGAGCGTTTCGACTCCGTCTATGCGAAACTCGACGTGAAGGTCGACTCCATTGACTTCCGTCGACTCTACGGCGACTCCTGCTGGAGCTACCCCCTGCCCGAGCGTGAGCGCAGGTCGGGCTACTACACTGTCACGGGCGAGCCTGAGTACATGGTGCTCGACACGCTCAAGGACATGGATGTCTATGCTGGCGAATACGGCGACTATATCCCTTGGAAAGAGAAGGAGAACTATCAGTCGACACTCACTGTCCAGGGCTTCTATGCTGAGCCGGAGCCCATCGTTCAGCGACTCCATATCCGCGTGTTCATCCGTGGTATCCAGTATCTCTGGCAGGTGCAGGGCTCCATCGCCGGACTCTCCAGCGGCCATTACCTCTCCAGCGACAGGAACACTGATGATCCCTGTCTGATGGCTCTTGATGACTGGAGGCTCCAGGTGGTTAACGACTCCCTCGGCTATATTCATACCACCATTAACACCTTCGGTCTGCGGTCTCGCACCGTCAACGGCTATCACTCCGTCCACGACGGCCATTTCATGCCGGCTGAAACCAGTGTTGAGGACCGTGCCGAGGAGGACAGCATCTGGTGGGTCGAGGCTCTGCCCAAAGAGTTGCGGCTGAACCTGCGATTCACGCTGCGTGATCACGTACGTGTGATGGAGTATTCCTACGATGTCGGCGACCAGGTGGTGAAGTTCGACAATGAGTATCTGCTCCTCATCGACCTCAACGCCCGCTTCTTCGGCACCTCCTATGGCCAGAAGGGCGATCCGGGTCCTCAGGGCGAGAAGGGAGAGCCAGGCCCGCCGGGAGTTCCCGGTGAGGACGGCAAGGATGGTGAGTATATTTATGTGTGGGTCTATCCTCCGAGACCCCATCCTCACCCGCATCCCGACCCTCATGAGCCAGACCTCCCCTGGGTCGATCCCTACAACGGCGCCGGCTTCGATGCCGAGGTGGAGCCCTGGAAGGAGGAACTACCGGTCGATGTGTTCTTCTGACGAGAGAAATGTATTTTATGGTTTTTTATGCATTTTATGTTAATTGAAAGATGAGAACTGTTTTAAAAGCAATTATTCGATTCATTCACCTTGACCCAGAGGGGATCAACGGCAGGCTTGTAAGGCACCTGCCGCCCCTCTTCCTTTTGGCTGTGTCGCTGCTGCTTGTCGGTTGCGCCCTCGTCGATGAGGACTCCGCCGGCAGCCCTGCGACCCACTCAACCGTCTCTGGCGATGCCGTCGCCTTCTCCGTCAGCGTTCCCGGCATTACCCGCACCGCTGAGGGAACGGAGGACCTGTCCTCACTCCAGTCAGGCTCAGGCTTCGGCGTGTTCGCCGCCCACCATGGCATCCATCCCTATGCCAGTAGCAATATTCTCTGTGACTTCATGTGGAACCAGCAGGTGACCTACGACGGTTCACTCGGTGGCGGTCTCTGGACCTATTCGCCTATCAAATACTGGCCTAACGGTGACGGCACGGAGGAGAACAGGGAGTATCTCACCTTCTTCGCCTATGCACCTTATGCTGAGGCGAGTGCTGACGGCTGCATCACCGACTTCTCGAAAAGCGGTGAGGTGGGTGACCCGTGGCTTGTCTACCAGCTCGGTGGCACCCGCGACGACTGGCAGTCATCGCAGGTCGACCTACTCTATGCCTTCACCAAGGACCAGCAGAAGGGCAAGGATGTCTCTGACAAGGTGGCATTTGATTTCCGTCACGCCCTCGCCTGTGCGGGTGACAAGGTTACACTTGATGTGTCAAGTGTCCTGAAGACTCGGCTCAAGGCTGCAGCCTTGCACGCAGGGGAAGATGTAAGACTCATACTTAATAAGGTTACACTGAATTACTCTCTTCTGCGTAAGGGCAGGCTTATCATGAATGGTAATGAAAAGCCCAACTGGCAGTCAGTGGAGTCAGAGGATCCTCTTGTGCATCGTGTCTGCAAATTCGTGTCTGAATCGGGAGTTGAGATAGCTAGAGCAACCTCTGATGGAACATGGATTGATATTAATAATAGTCTCTCTGATTTAGATGACAGCTATGAGAATAATGGAATCTTCTATATTCCGCTTGACCTAAAGGACAAGCCTCAAACCCTTGACATTGCGGCAGAATATTCGGTAAAGACTGGCAGCTTGATCTCTTACTCAGGTGCTGTCGGTTGCACAATCACCCTTTCTGCTTCGGCAGAACCAGGTCGTACACAGGATATTCGACTGGTTTTTAGCGATGACTTGACAATTGAAGGATCGGCAGAATTGAGTGTGATGTTACGAATCCTCGACATCGCCGACCAGACCTATACGGGCTCACCTATTACACCATCTGCCATCATAGTAAACGCCGAGGGAAGGATACTCTCACCAGGAACTGATTACACATTGGCCTACACTGATAATACTGATGCAGGAACGGCCACTGTCATTGTCACGGGTGTAGGTGACTATCAAGGTGGTCTTGCCACGAAGACGTTTGTCATCCAGCAGGCTACTGGTGTCATCAATATCGAAAAGACTTCATTGACGGTGGGAGAATCTGTTCGCATCAGTTGCACGGGCGGCGGTAAGCTGACACTGGCTTCAAGCGCCCCGGATGTTGCTACGGCTACGGTTGACCCTCTCGACAACTCATCGGGACAGATTAAAGGTGTTACTGCCGGTAGTTGTATCGTTACAGCAACGGTCGAAGACAGTAGTAACTATACATATCCCGTTAAGACTGTTACGTATTTAGTAAATGTTCAGTAATAATCTGCTTTACAGATATTTGTTTTTTTATCTCTTTTAAGTTTAATTTAAAAATTTACATTATGAGAAAAAAGTTTTTGTATGTTTCAACTATGGCGGCGATGCTCGCTAGTTGTACGACAGACACTTTCCAGTCGCAAGAGGCAAGTGCTCCCAGCGGTCCTGCAATTCCTGGAAAGACTGAGATTGGTTTTAACACCTACATTGATCGCGGTATCACGCGAAGCGGATCATCGGGTGAGTTAGCGAATGGTAATGCTCCTGCAACACCAGCTGAGAATACTGTTTATCTGGGAGATGAAGGTTTTGGTGTGTTCGCCTATTATACGGATGCAGCAGACTATTCAGGTCAGACGAAGCCAAACTTCATGTACAACCAGAAGGTTTCTCTTGATGCCAGCAAAGGTGGATGGAATTATGAGCCTGTGAAATACTGGCCCAATGAATATGGCGACAACGCTGAGAGCCGCGATCAGGATCGCGTAAGCTTCTTTGCTTATGCGCCTTATGTGCAGGTTGATCCAACGACAGGCAAGGCTACTGACGAGAGCTACGGAATTACCGGCATGTCTCGCAACAGCTCAGCTGGTGATCCCATTGTGAAGTACATCACGTCGATGAATATCGATCAGCAGGTGGATCTGTGCTACGGAACGGTAACCAGTGATAATGCGGATGCGCAGGGATTTATCACTTGGGGTACGCTGGCCAAGGCTAACCAGAAGATGGAAATGGGCAAACCTTGGATTGACGTTGAGCACCCTGCTGACATCTCTCAGAAGATGAAGTTCGATTTCCAACATGCTTTGGCCGCACTTAATGTGCAGATTGATCTCGACACAGATCTGCGCGACCATGAGGATGGAGACCAGATCGATCGCCTCCCTGATGGTGAGACTCAGCAGAGCATCGGTCAGAAGACAAAGGTGTTTGTTCGCAGCATCACCTTCAGCGGCTTTGCGCAGAAGGGTGCACTTAACCTGAACAATCAGGATAGGTATACTCCGCGTTGGATGAACTATTCTGGCCAGGGCGAACTCACATGCGAGAATATTGAGGCTGTCACAGTCAATGACGGTCGCAAGAACGGCAGCGAAGGTGTAAAGGAGAATGCGAATGAAAAGAATCCGTATCTTAATCCCAGCATCATTCAGAGCACTAACTTCGCAGATGCAGTTGGCGTAAATGGTGATTTCGCGAACTTGTTCGGACGTACAAACGCTACCACAGGCAAATTCGAGGCAGCTGGACCTAATGATGCAATTTATGTCATTCCAGCAGGTGATGAGCCTCTGACAGTAACAATTGTCTATGATGTGGAGACTCAGGATGACAATCTCTCAAGTCTGCTTTCCGATGGTACAACCCACGGATCGAGCATACAGAACAAGATTACTAAGGAAATATCCTTTAATGGTTCTGGTCTGCAGGCAGGTTATAAGCACTATGTCAAGTTGCATATTGGTCTGACTAGCGTGAAGTTCGATGCCTCCGTCGCAGGTTTCGTATCTAATGCTGATCATAATTCCTCAGAATGGCTGCCTGCTAATAAGGGCAAAGGCTTTAACAACCCCAACAACCCATTGACTCTTAACGCTTTAACATCTGGTAATAATCCTGCAGGAAAGACGCTGCCCGCAACAGGAGACGCTGCTGTTGATATTACAATTCCTGGTGTAAAGACTCTTTCTGGAACAGGAACTGTACCTAATGTCCTGACAATATTGAGTGGAAATCCAAGTAATATCACGGTAGACGACTTCAATGTAGGCGGATTGACATCAGTGAACCCTGCACCTTCTCGTCGCGGCACCCGCACTGATGCTGCCGATCTTGAGCTGTATTCAAGCCTCTCTAATGTTTCTACATTCTACTTCGTACCGAAGAGACCTGGTGTTGTAACTCTCACGGCTACTGATGAAAATGGTAATATGTCATCAACAGTGATTGCTATCGTTGGTACTGAGATGGTACTTAATGCTTCTACAATCAACCTGTATAAGTTTGCTGCAGATGCAACCGATGCTGACAAGAAGTCTGTTGATGTTCAGCTGATTGTTCCAAAGTCTCTTGGTATCGAAGACGAGGATATCGCTTCTGTAGAGGTATTCACAAAGGAATACTACAACGGTGAGACAAAGATGACTAATTCTGAAAAAGAGAGCCATCAGACTGATGTCATTTCTGAACCGGAAGTTGTGGATGGTGATGGTGACAATGCAAAAGTTGTCAAGTTCACTCCCGTAGGCCGGGGTTATGCTACAGTAACCATTAAATCAAAGTATGGTGCTGAGCAAAGTTTGCGCGTCAATGTCAACAAGCCGTCGATCACTGTTAACAACAGTTCTGCAGATTCTTATCTGATGCTTGAATTGTCTAAGCCCTCTACACTGACATGGAGCACCTCACCTGCACTGGATGAGAATATTACGATTAACTCAGAAGTTTCTATAGAAGATGGTGAAACTGGTGATTGCCCAATTACTTTTGATGAATCAACCGGTAAAATCACACCTTCATCTACTGGAAAGGGAAAGATTACATTTACCTTCAGTGGTCATACAGCAGAAGGCGATCCTAAAGTAACTGTTCATGTGATTGTGACTGACGGGCCACTGGACAAAATGAAGGCCGATGCCCTTACGTCTAACGCCTTGTGGAAGGTTGCAGAATTCAACGTTGATGGAACTGGACAAGCTTTCGTCCCAAGTCACTCTACTGCTGCTCAGAATGTATTCACATGGTCAGATATGAAATCAACGGTTTCTATCAGTGACTATCATATTCCGACATATGCAGAGCAAGTAAGTGTTATTCCATCTGATAAAGCGGAATCTCAAAATGCCTCTGGAACGAATATTTTCTCTAAGACAGGTACGTTCTCATTCCCGCAGACTGATGATGAGGAAGCTCCCGCAGATAATGTTAAGGGTGTATTCTACAAAGCTGGAAATGGAGATTATTACGCTGTAAGGAACTACGGTGCAGGCAAAACGGCTACTGCATGGCACTACAAGTGGACTACATCTCCTTGCAATGGTCTGTTGATTGAGTCTTACGTTCTCTCAAACGAGATATCGGACATGGCTACAGCGAAGGGGCTGGTACAGATGTTGCCAACGTCTACAGAGTGGAAGAACAACGCCAAGAACCTGCGCCCGACCGCTTCAAGTGAAACATCGTCATTGGTATCACGCTTCCTGCCTGCCTGTGGCTACACGGATAGCACTACTGGCATTACCGACAAGCGCGTTGGCTCGGGCGGCAACTACTGGTCTGCTTCTCCTGCTGATGGTACTAAGGCTTTCTACTGGGGCTTCTCTTCTGGCAGCATGTACGAGCTCTACGGCAATCAGGCTTACGGCTTCTCGGTTCGCTTGTTCCACGATTAAAAAGATGACGGCGACTGCCGGCATCATTCGAAAATTTGATTTTATTCCGCGC